>DATGWU010000069.1:0-19122 GCA_035299345.1 Rhizobium sp. | reverse complement strand
GACCTACCGCACGACACTCGAACCCGCAGAGCCGGTCGGGCTCAACATCGAGACCGACGAGCTTTCCTTCTATCCGATCATCTTCTGGCCGGTCTCGGCGACGGCGTCCATGCCCTCTGCCGCCGCGATCAACCGGATCGACGCCTATATGCGCGCGGGCGGCACCGTCCTTTTCGACACGCGCGACCAGTATGCGAGCTTCGGCAGTGACGAGGGCCCGAGCCAGAACGGCGAGCGGCTGCGGGCGATCCTCGCCAATATCGACATACCGCCGCTCGAACCGGTGCCCTCGGACCACGTGCTGACGCGCTCCTTCTACCTGCTGACGGGATTCCCCGGCCGCTACAGCGGCAGCCCTCTCTGGGTGGAGGCCCGCCAGGAGGCACGCAACAGCAATAGCGGCGTGGTTTCATCGGCCGACGGCGTCTCGCCCGTCCTCATCACCGGCAACGACCTGCTCGGCGCCTGGGCGATCGACGCGAACGGCGCCTCGATGCTGCCGACCGTACCGCCGGACGAGCGGCAGCGGGAACTCTCCTTCCGCGCCGGCGTGAACATCATGATGTACATGCTGACCGGCAACTACAAGGCCGACCAGGTGCACATCCCCGCCTTGCTCGAACGGCTGGGACAGTGACGATGACGATCGAGTTCGCCCCCTTCCTGCCGCTCCCCTTCCTCGCCGCCTTCGCGGTGATTGCGCTTGCCCTTGCGGCACTCGGCCTCCGCGCCTCCGTTCGGGGAACGGCGCTCCGCCTCCTCGCCGCTCTGGCCGTACTTGCCGCGCTCGCCAACCCGCTGCTGCTTCAGGAAAATCGCGAGCAATTGACGACCGTCGTGCCGGTCGTCGTCGACCGCAGCCAGAGCCAGGAAACGGCGGGACGGCGGGAGATGACCGACAAGGCGCTCGCCGCCCTCGAGGAACGGCTCGCGCGCTTCCCGCTCATCGAGCCGCGCGTCGTCGAGGCCGGCGCCGCGGAGAATTCGGATTCGCCCTCGACCCGGCTCTTCGAGGCGCTGAACTCGACGATTTCCGACGTGCCGCCGGCGCGGGTCGGCGGCGCGATCCTGCTGACCGACGGCCAGGTGCACGACGTGCCCGGCGCCGGCCAGGCGCTCGGCTTCGCAGGGCCGGTGCACGGCCTCGTCACCGGCAAGGCCGACGAGCACGACCGGCGCATCGAGGTCTTGCGCGCGCCCCGCTTCGGCATCGTCGGGGAGGAGCAGGAACTGACCTTCCGGGTCTTCGACGATGGACGCTCGACCAACGCGCCGGCACGCGTGACCGTCTCGATCAACGGCGAGCAGACGGCGACCGTCGATGCGACGCCCGGGGCGGAGACGCCGTTCGCGTTCAAGGTGCCGCGCGGCGGCACCAATGTGGTGGAGCTTGCCGTCGATCCGGTCGCCGGCGAGGTGACGGAAGCGAACAATCAGGCGGTCCATCTCATCCAAGGCATTCGCGAGAACCTGCGCGTGCTGCTCGTCTCCGGTGAGCCGCATGCCGGCGAGCGCGCCTGGCGCAACCTCCTGAAATCCGATGCCTCGGTCGACCTCGTCCACTTCACCATCCTGCGGCCGCCGGAAAAGCAGGACGGCACGCCGATCAACGAGCTGTCGCTGATCGCCTTCCCGACACGGGAGCTCTTCGTCGAGAAGATCGAGGATTTCGACCTCATCATCTTCGACCGCTACCAGCACCGCGGCGTGCTGCCGATCCTCTATTACGATTACATCGCCGAATACGTGAAGAAGGGCGGCGCCCTGCTGATCGCCGCCGGCCCCGAACATGCGAGCGAGGATTCGATCGCGCTGACACCACTGGAAACCGTGCTGCCGGCCGCGCCCCTCGGCACCATGCACGAGGTCGGCTTCTATCCGCGCCTCTCCGACAAGGGCAAACGCCACCCCGTCACCCGCGGCCTCGACGGGTCGGCCGTCGAACCGCCGCACTGGGGCCGCTGGTTCCGCACCGTCGACGTCGAGCCGCCGAAGGGCGAGACGGTGATGACCGGCGACGGCGACCGCCCGCTCCTGGTGCTCGACCGCGCCGGCGAAGGCCGCGTCGCCATGCTGCTCTCCGACCAAGGCTGGCTCTGGGCGCGCGGCTTCGAGGGCGGCGGCCCGCATGTCTCGCTCTATCGCCGCATCGCCCACTGGCTGATGAAGGAACCGGAACTCGAGGAAGAGGCGCTGACGGCCAGGGCCTCCGGCCACCTGCTCGAAGTGACCCGCCAGACGATCGGTGATGTGCCGGGCGCGGCGGTGGTCGAATCCCCCTCCGGCAAGACCGAGAACCTGCCGCTCACCGAAATCGCTCCCGGCCTCTATCGCGGCGAAAAGCGGATGGACGAGACCGGCCTCTTCAAAATTTCCAATGGCGAACTCTCGACGCTCGCCCATGTGGGCGCGGCCGACGCGCAGGAATTCAAGGCGATGATCTCGACGACGGGCGCGCTGCAACCGGTCGCCGAGCGGAGCAAGGGTTATCTCGGACGGCTCGATGACGGCCGCGGCGGCTTGCACATCCCCGATATCCTGCCGGTCAGAAGCGACATCCGCGTCAGCGACGACAAGCGGATGCTGATCCGCATGACCGACGAGACCGTGCTGAAGGGGATCGACACACTGCCGCTCTTCGCAGGCTTCGCCGGCCTTGCCGTGCTGCTGCTCGCGATGTCGGCCATGTGGTGGCGGGAAGGACGGTAAAGCCGTCCCCCGCCTGAAACCCGAATGTCGATCGACTCTAGACCGGCGACTGCTGGTGCTGTGCAATCCGCCAGACGTCGCCCTCGCGGATATAGGTCGACGTACAATAGGCCTCATAAGCCCCGCCGCCTTCGCGTTCCGCCCGCGCACGGTAGGCGAGGATCACAACCTTGCCGCCATGCTCCCGCACGATTTGCTCCGACATTTCGATAGCGGACCAGCGCGGCGCGGCCCGGATACTCTCGACGATGCGGTCACGCTCCAGAATTCCGACGGGACCGAACACCATGAAGCAGTCCCCGGTCATCAGCTCTTCGTAAGCTGCGACACCCTCGCGCCAGAGACGCTCTTCCGTCTTCCAGAAATCCATCATGCCGACCTCCTTTCATGTCCTTGAAAATGTCGGGACGACGAGGAAGTTCCGGAGTTGGGCGGGGTGGCGGCGCGGTGTGGCCGAGATGGTTATTGCAACTTTCGAGGGAGCATGGGGTGGAGAGCGATGGCACGGAGCGAGGTTCTCTCACCACCAGCATCCGGTGTTTTGGAGTTGCGAGACATGCTGTTCAGGAAGTTCATTGTCTTTCTTACGTCATTCTGTCTTGCCGTCGGCGCGCACGCTGCCGGCCTGAAGGTCTTCGAGGTTCCCGCCGATGACGGTGGCCCTTCCCTGAAAGCCGTGCAATGGTCACCATGCGCCCAACCCTCGCAGAAGATCGAACTTGGCCCCTTCGTGCTGGACGCCGTTCGCGATTGCCCGCTTGCGGGCGACAAGCTGCCGCTCATCGTGATATCGCACGGTTTTGGCGGAACCGGCTTGAGCCACCACGACACCGCAGAAGCCAGCGGACGCCGGCTTCGTTGTCGTGGCACTCAATCATCCGGACGACAACGCCATCGCGCTTGCGTCAGATCACGCAAATGCTCTGGCTGCATTCGTCAACCGGCCGCAGGACATCAAGCGCCTGGTCGACTTCATGATCACCTTCTCGGCCAACCGCACCGCGATCGATGCAGAGCGCATCGGCTTTTATGGCTTCTCTCGGGGTGGCTATACAGGCCTTGTCCTTGGCGGGGCGAGCCCCGATTTCGGCGAGTTGCGTATGCCCTGTCAGGACCGGACTGGCGTGACCTGCCCACTCGTCGCTCCCCAATTGGTTCCAGCTGGTCCCTGGGTTCATGATCCGCGCATCAAGGTATTTGCCATTGCGGACCCACCGAGCGATGTGTTTCCGGGCAAGGCGAACTTGCAGGCCGTAAGGACGCCCATTCAGCTCTGGGGCTCCCAGAACGGCGGCGATGGCGTCCTACCTGCAGCAGTGGAGGCGCTCGCGCACAATCTGCCGGAAATGCCGGACTTTCAAGTCGTTCCCGATGCAGGGCATTTTGCCTTTCTGACGATGTGCCCGCCTGCCATGGCCAAGTCGGCACCAGATATCTGCGCCGACGGTCCCGGCTTCGACCGCGCTGCTTTCCACCGGGACTTCAACGCTCAAGTGCTCGCCTTTTTCCGCAGGCAGTTGATGGAGGGGATGTAGCCTTGACCGACCTTGTGCCGCGCGGCTTCTGGCGATGTCGACGATGTGGTGGCGGGAGGGACGGTAGTCAAGACTGGGCCTGTGCCAGATATCTCAAATCCGAGGACAACGACAGATAGCACATTTGGAAGCGTTGCCCGGAACAACAGCTCTCGATAGATTTTTGCCGATCGAGAGCGAGGTTCATTGTTTTGGCTAGAGCTAAGTCTTCTTTCGCAGCTTTGTTTGTTTTCGTCCTCTTTTTCATTTCAAATCAGACGCACGCTGCCGATGACCTCATTCTGCCCAACTACAAAGGCGAAATGGTTGAAGTGGGGAACGGAGCTGCCACAATCAGGCTACCCTTTGTCGAAGGATTATCGTTCACGGTCGCCTTCTCCAGCGGAGAATTTGCTACGATCGCGAGATGGGACAAGAAGTCCCCAACATTTCAGGAGAAAATCTCGAAGAGGGGCGCAGAGTATGTCGTCAATACAGTCTATTTCCATATCCCCACGCTCTGCCTGAGGTACGGACAGAGTTTGCCGCTATGCGGATACTTGAAACTCCCTGTGGGCGATGAGTCACATCTCTATTCCATGTCCCTGAGTCCCTGGTCCAGCGAAAAGGATCCCGGGTCGCCTTTTGATATGTTCGTAAGATCGCTCAGACCGTTTGAAGGCAATGGCGTACGTGGCGACCTTCAACTTTACGAGAATGCAGGATACTCGACCTGCAATCCTGATCGAAAGATAATTGTCTGCGAATTTTATGCAAAACTGCGCGGAAACTACATTCTGAAAATTATTCTTACAAATCATGGAAAAAACAAAGAAAAAGACGAGAAATTCGAAGTAGATATGATCGAATCTCTCGACATCATCGCAGAGTCAATTGATAAGTGGAGCTTAAATCGGATTCAATAGGGAAATTTCGCGATCCGCGATGCTATATATCAAGGAAAACCTCTGATGATCTACCTGCTTCGCCATGGCGAGACCATCTGGAACACCTTAGGTCGGTTCCAAGGTCAAAAAGACTCTCCCTTGACCGAACGCGGCCTCAAGCAGGCGGATGCCACCGCCCAGCTTCTTCGTCGTGAAATTGCGGATAAAGCAGACTTGTTCGAAATGCATGTCAGCCCACTTGGCCGAACTCGCCAGACTGCCGCCCGCGTCCTGCACGTACTGCCATTAGCTGCCAGAGAAGAACCTCGACTGATGGAGATTTCCATCGGTTCTTGGGACGGGCTGACCAGATTTGAGATCGACAATGAGTTTCCCGGAGCGCTCGACGGCTCCGATGCATTCGACTGGTATTTCAGGTCTCCAGATGGAGAGAGCTTCGACGCCGCATGCGCCCGCGCGAAAGACTGGATCGCTTCTCGTCGAATGCCGACAGTCGCAATCTCTCATGGGCTGGTCGGCCGATTGATACGCGGCGTTTACTCAGGACTTGCGAAGCACGAAATGTTGGAGCTACCTGTTCCACAGGACGGCTTCTATGTTCTTCGAGACGGTGAGTGTACGCTGATAGCCGAGGCAGGCGCCAACGTTTCAACGCCTTAGGTACCTCCCCCTCGACTCCCCTTCCTCCTCCCCCTACCCTCGCTCCATGTCCCACGACCTCACCCTTTCCGATTCCGTTCCCGACGAAGCGCGCGACGCGATCCGCGATGCGATCCTTGCCCACAACGACGAGATGCTCGGGCCGACCGACCGGCACGAGCTGATAATCCCGATCCGTGACGAAGCGGGAAAGGTCGAGGGCGGGCTCGTCGGTTATACCGGGCGTGGCTGGCTCTACGTGACGCTCCTCTACATTCCGGAGCGCCTGCGCGGACAGGGGCTCGCCGGCCGCCTGCTGCAGATGGCCGAGGAGGAGGCGAAGGCGCGCGGCTGCACCGGCGCCTATATCGACACGATCAACCCCGAGGCCCGGCGCGCCTATGAGCGTCAGGGCTACGAGGTCTTCGGCGCACTGGAGAATTTCATCGGCGACTTTTCGATCACCTGGATGAAGAAGCAACTCGCCTGAGAAACCGGCGTCTCAGGGGCGCCAGGCGATCACGCCCTTGAGCCGCTCGTGAGCGTCGGCGGCAAGCGGCACGGCGAGCACCCGGCCGGGGTCGACGGGTCCGGGAAATTCCAGCGCCTTCCAAGCCACCTTCTCGAAGCCGAGCGGCATGTAATAGGGCGGGTCGCCGACGAGGATGACGGCTTCCGATCCGGCGCGCCGCGCCGCATCGACGGCGATGCGGACGAGTTCGCGGCCGATCCCCATGTTCTTGTGGGAGGGGCGAACGGCGAGCGGCCCGAGCAGATGGCCCTTCACCGACCCGGCGATCACCGGCGTCATGCGCACCGAGGCGATCGTCTCGCCGCCGTCGGCGCAGATGAAGGAGAGCGTCCGGTCATGCGACCCCTGTTCGCGAATGCGCGCGGCGGCACGGGTGTGCCGGCCGGGGCCGAAGGCTTCTTCGTTGATGAGTTCGATGGCCGCGTCATGCGACGCATCCTCGGTGAGGTAGACAAGCTGATGATTTTTCATGGGAAGACCAGGACCGGCAGACAGACAGGGAAAAATGGTTCACGGGACGCGCGTGAGCACGTCGGGCAAAACATCAGCGTCGTCGCAGGGTCCGGGTTTCGGCCATCGGTTGTCTTTCCAGATGAGGTATCGACGCCGATAGCAGCATTTTTTTTTGCCGTCCATCGGAAAAACGCAGTGTTCAGCAATCGGCATCTCGCAATTGCCGGCCCATGGCATATTTTCCCGGGCAAGAGACCGCAAAGCAGGAAGGAGATCCGTCATGGGCATGCTCGTCGAGGGCGTCTGGCACGACGTATGGTACGACACCAAGGCGACCGCCGGGCATTTCCGGCGCAGCGAGTCGGCCTTCCGCAACTGGCTGACGGCGGACGGCACGCCCGGCCCGAGCGGCACGGGCGGCTTCGGGGCGGAAGCCGGCCGCTACCATCTCTATGTTTCCTATGCATGCCCCTGGGCACACCGCACCCTCATCTTCCGCAGGCTGAAGAAGCTCGAGGACCTGATCTCGGTCTCGGTCGTCGATCCGCTGATGCTGGAGAAGGGCTGGGAGTTCAAGGACCGCGACGGCGGCACCGTCGACCACCTCTTCGGCGCGAAGACGCTCGCGGATATCTACGTCAAGGCGGACCCGTCCTATACCGGCCGCGTCACCGTGCCCGTCCTCTGGGACAAGAAGCGGCAGACGATCGTGTCGAACGAGTCGGCCGAGATCATCCGCATGTTCAACCGCGCCTTCGACGGACTGACCGGTTCTACCGACGATTTCTGTCCCGAGGATCTGCGCGAAGAGATCGATGCGATCAACGCGAAGATCTACGACGCGGTCAACAACGGGGTCTACAAGGCGGGCTTCGCCACCACGCAGGAAGCCTACGAGAGCGCCGTCCTTCCCCTCTTCGAGACGCTCGACTGGCTCGACGACCGGCTCTCGACCCAGCGCTACCTCTTCGGCGACCGGCTGACGGAGGCCGACTGGCGGCTCTTCACCACGCTGGTGCGCTTCGACGCCGTCTATGTCGGGCATTTCAAGTGCAACATCCGCCGGATCGCCGACTATCCGAACCTCTCCGGCTACCTGCGCGATCTCTACCAGGTGCCGGGCGTCGCCGGCACCGTCAACATGGCGCACATCAAGGCGCACTATTACCGCAGCCACAAGACGATCAACCCGACCGGCGTTGTGCCCGTGGGGCCGGAGCTCGACCTCGACCGGCCGCACGGCCGCGAGGCGCTATCCGAAGCCCCCGCACTCACCAGAGATCGTCGGGCGGAACCTCGCCGCTGAGCTCCCGCAGGCGTCGCTGCGTCGCCGGCGTCACGCCGTGCGGGAGGTCGTGGAGCGCGAAGAATCCGCTCTCCACGATTTCCAGATCGGGTTTGCGCGGCGCCGTCTGCAGTACGTTCGCCCGGTAGAACAGCACGTGGTCGCGGCGGCTGACGCGGGTGTTGAAATAGACGTGGAAGAGCTGCGCCGGGCTGGTCATTTCGAGATTGCCCTCCTCCCGCAGCTCCTTCGACAGCGCCTGCAGCGCCGTTTCCCGCCGCTCGACGCCTCCGCCCGGCATGTGCCAGCCGGGCACATAGGAATGGCGCACGAGGAAGATGCGGCCGGCCTCGTCGTAACAGGCGGCGCGCACGCCGAGCGTCATGCCGCGGGAAATCGCGAAATAGCCGTGCAGCATGCGTGTGACCAGCCGGGCGGCGGCGCCGCGTTTCTCTTCGATTGTCCTGTCTTCCCCCATCGGGCTTGCTCCGGGTCTGCTGCGCCTTTATGAAGGCGCCATGTTCAAGCTCGCGCATATCTCCGACGTTCACCTCGGGCCGCTTCCCGCCCTGACCATCCGTGAACTCGCCTCGAAGCGCATAACCGGATATGTGAACTGGCACCGCAACCGACGCAAGCATCTTTTCGCCAATGCACTTGATCTGATACTTGCCGATCTGCGCCGCCACGCGCCGGATCACCTAGCGATCACCGGCGATCTCGTCAATCTCGCCTCCGGCATCGAGATCCGCCGGGCCGCGGAATGGTTGAAGTCCGCAGGAGCGCCCCTCGATACCTCGGTCGTTCCCGGCAACCACGACGCCTATGTGCCCGGCGCGCACGACGAATCCGTGCAGGCCTGGTACGATTACATCCGCGGCGACGACGACCCGCTGATCTGGCGCAAGGGCCACAAGCTCTTTCCCTATATCCGCCGGCGCGGCCCCGTCGCCCTGATCGGCTGTTCCACATCGCTCGCCACCCCGCCCTTCTCCGCTACCGGCTATTTCGGCAAGCGCCAGGCGCGCGAGACGGCCGAACTGCTGAAGGCGGCCGGCGAGGAGGGCCTCTTCCGTGTCGTGATGATACACCATCCGCCGATCCGCGGCGCGACCTCCTCGCACAAGCGCATGATCGGCATCCGCCGCTTCGCCGCGGCGATTTCGGTCGGCGGCGCCGAGCTCGTGCTGCACGGGCACACCCATCTCAATACGCTCTACTGGCTGGAAAGCCACGGCCGCAAAGTGCCGGTCGTCGGCATCGCCGCCGCCTCGCAGGGTCCCGGAAGCCACAAACCGCCGGCCGGCTACAACCTCTTCTCGATCAGCGGCGAACCGAATGCCTGGCGACTGCAATGGGACCGCCATTGCATCGCCGGCGCGAGCGGCCAGATGAAGGTCGATCACCACCAGTTCCTGATCGAATAGCTCGACCGACCGCTTCGTTCAGGCCGCGGCAGCTCCGACCGCGACGGCAAGAAGGCGCGCCACGTCCAGCGGGCACTCTTCCGGCAGCATGTGCCCGGCCGCGGGCAGGAGCCGGATCGCCGCCGCCCCTTCGAGCGACTGAGCCTGTCCGACCGGCAGGATGCCATCCTCGAGCCCCCAGAGAAGATATTTCGGCATCGGCAGGCTGCGGAGATCCTCGACCGGCAAGGTGCCCTGTCGCGGCTCGCCCGCCTCCGTCGTTTCGGAAAGGATCGCCTTAAGGACAGTTCGGACCGCCGCGCGTGCACCCGGCACTTGCCGCGCGGCAAGCATCGCGTCCACCGCCGCCGGCGGTATCGCATGGGCCGGAGCGACCATCGCCTCCATGGCGGTCCGCATCTCATCCGCCGTTTCGGCGAACGCGAAGGCGGAAAGAACAGCTCCGTTGATTTCCAGTCCGAAGCCGCCCGGTGCGACGAGCGTCAGGCTCGCCACCTTCTCCGGCGCCTTCAGGGCGAGCATCGCGGCAATGGCCCCGCCGAGCGAGTGGCCTGCGACATGGAAGCGCTCGATATGTCGCGCGGCGAGATCGGCAGCGACCGCCTTCGCCATCCGCCCGGCGCCGCCGAGACCGTCGGCGGCAAGCGAAAGCCCGTGGCCCGGCAGGTCATAGGCAAGGACGGGGATCGAGAGCGGAAGGTGCCGCAGCACCTCCGCCCAGATGCCGGACGTGCCACCGAAGCCGTGCAGCAGCACCAACGGTACCGCCGCAGCTCCGATGTCGCCCCGGACCTCCGCGTAAAGGCCCATCGCTCAGGCCTTCGCGCGCTCTTCCAGCACCCGGTTCGCCGCCGAAATGATCGCTTCGAGGGAAGCAGCGACGATGTTGGTGTTGATGCCGACGCCGAACAGCGTTCCGCCGGGATGCGAAACCTCGACATAGGCGATCGCCGAGGCATTCGAGCCGTGCTGCAGCGAATGCTCGGAATAGTCCTGCACCGACATCTCGAAGCCGAGATAGGTGGAGAGCGCGTTGATGAAGCCGTCGATCGGGCCGGTTCCCCTGCCCTCGATGCGCTTCACCTCGCCGCCGTCGGTGATCTCCGCCGCGACGATGCGCATGCCCTTGTGCTCGGTATCGGGATAGGTGTGGTGGTCGACGAATTTCAGCCGCGCCTCGGGCTGCGTCACGTAACGTTCGAGGAAGCGGTCGTAGATGCGCTTCGACGGCAGCTCGACGCCTTCCTCGTCGGTGATCCGCTGGATCTCCTCGCGGAATTCCACCTGCAGGTTGCGCGGCAGGTTGATGCCGTAGTCCTGCTGCAGGATGTAGGCGATGCCGCCCTTGCCCGACTGCGAGTTGATGCGGATGATCGCCTCGTAGGTGCGGCCGACATCCTGCGGGTCGATCGGCAGGTAGGGCACTTCCCATACCGGGGAATTGGCCTTGCGGATCGCCTTCATGCCCTTGTTGATCGCGTCCTGGTGCGAACCGGAGAAGGCCGTGTAGACAAGTTCGCCGACATAAGGATGGCGCTCGGGAATGACCATCTGGTTCGAATATTCGTAGACCGCCTTGATCCGTTCGATGTCGGAACAATCCAGTTTCGGATCAACCCCTTGCGTGAACATATTGAGCGCCAGCGTGACGACGTCGACATTGCCGGTGCGCTCGCCGTTGCCGAAGAGCGTGCCTTCGACGCGGTCGGCGCCGGCCATCAGGCCGAGTTCGGTCGCCGCGATCCCGGTGCCGCGGTCGTTGTGCGGATGCAGGGAGACGATGACGTTCTCGCGATTGTCGATGTTGCGGCACATCCATTCGATCATGTCGGCATAGATGTTCGGCGTCGACATCTCGACGGTGGACGGCAGGTTGAGGATCAGCTTGTTGTCGGCGGTCGGCCTGATGATGTCGATCACCGCATTCGAGATTTCCAGCGCGACGTCGAGTTCCGTGCCGGTGAAGCTTTCCGGCGAATACTCGAAACGATAACCGCCGCCGGCCTTCGCCGCCATGTCGGTGATCATCTTCGCCGCGTCGACGGCGATCTGCTTGACGCCGGGAACATCCTTGCCGAACACCACGCGCCGCTGCAGCTCGGAGGTCGAGTTGTAGAAGTGGATGATCGGCTTGTGTGCGCCTTCCAGCGCCTCGAAAGTGCGGGTGATCAGCTCCGGCCGGCACTGCACCAGCACCTGCAGCGACACGTCCTCGGGCACGTTGCCCTCCTCGACGCACCAGCGGGCGAAATCGAAATCCGTCTGAGAGGCCGAGGGGAAACCGATCTCGATTTCCTTGAAGCCCATCTCGAGGAGCAGCTGGAACATGCGGGCCTTACGGTCATGGCCCATCGGGTTGATCAGCGCCTGGTTGCCGTCGCGCAGGTCGACCGAGCACCAGATCGGCGCCTTGGTGATGGCCTTGCCGGGCCAGGTACGATCCGGAATATCGATCTGCGGATAGGGCCGGTATTTCGCCGCCGCTTCCGGCATGCCCTGCTTTGCGATGTGGGTCTTGATATTCATCATCGTTTCTTTCTCTTCCCGCATTCACCTCTGCCCTGAAAGGCCTTGCAATCGCGGCCGGAGCGAACGGAAAATGCCTGGGTCCCGTCGGGACTGCATTAAACTGGTTTCATGGATTTTTCGAGGAGCTGAGCCGGACGGGCTTATCGGCCGCCGGGCGCTCCTCAGTGGACCCGGCAACCGCGGATAAGGCCAAGAAGAAGAAGCGAGTTTGGGGCAAGGACCGGCGCGCCGGCCGGGATGCGGCAGGCGGCGAAGGAGGTCGAGATGCTGTTGCCCGTATTCGTCATGATGGCGAGTGATAACGCGCGGCGACCGATCGCGCAAGCATGTTGTTATTCAGCGGCCGGTTTCGCTTCCAGCCGCTCGCGGACCCATTCCGAAATCAGTTGATCCCGCGTCATATTCAGGCGCGATGCCTCGGCATCGAGCTCTGCCATACGCTCCTCGGGCAGCTCCAGTTCGATCAATTCGTGCTTTGACTGGACGCGCCGGACCTTCGAGAGGTCGAAGTGCTGAAGGACGTCCTCTGCGCCGCCGTCAAACAGCTTATCCAGGTCCTTGGCTTTCATACAGATCAACCTCTTGGCTTCTAAGAGATCCTCGCGGGATCGAACTCGAAGTCCATATCCCAATATAAGCCGCAAACGCCTTCTTTGCGAGTCGGCTACCGCCTAGCCTTCGCCAGCCGCATCAGCGCCATCATCAACCCACCGGCGACGAGCCCCCAGAAGGCACCCGAAATGCCGCCGAAGGAGACGCCGGAGGCGGTGATCAGGAAGGTGACGGCGGCGGCTTCCCGCGTCTCGACCTCCCTGAAGGCGGCGACCGCCGATCCGGAGAAGGCGGCAATCAGCGCAAGCCCGGCGACCGCCTGGATGAGGATCGGCGGGGCAAGAGAAACGAAGGCGGTGACCGCACCGGCGAGCAGCCCGAGCACGACATAGCCGAGGCCGCAGACGACCGCGGCCCAATAGCGCTTCTTCGGGTCCGGATGAGCGTCCTCGCCAGCGCACATCGCCGCGGTGATCGCTGCAAGGTTGACGGCATGGCCGCCGAAGGGCGCAGAGAAGAGCGAAAAGAGGCCCGTCGCAGCAAAGAGCGGCCCCGGCATCGGATTGTAATGATTGACCTTGAGGACCGCGATGCCCGGAATGTTCTGCGAGGCCATGGTGACGATGAAGAGCGGCAACGCAATCGAGATCAGCGACGGCACCGTGAAGGCCGGCGTCACCAGCTCGACGGGTGGCGCAAGCGAGGCCGCCCAGCTCGCCATCGCGCCTTCCGGCAGGTCGACGCCGAAGGCGATGACCAGCGCGAAGGCCGCGAGAGCGGCCGGCACGGCATAGAGCCGCTTGAAGGCAGCGACCACCGCCCAGGCGGCGAGGATCGGCAGCCCGAGACGCGGATCGAAGGCAATCGCCTTGAAGGGCGCGAAGCAGAGCCCGAGGATGACGCCGGAGAGCATGGCATTGGCGAGCGGTGCGGGGATTGCCGCAACCGCACGGCCGAGCGGCCGGAAGAGGCCGGCGAAAACGATCAGCACGCCGCAGACGAGGAAGGCCCCGACAGCGACGGGAAAGCCTCCTTCCGGCACGCCGGCCGTCACGAGCAGCGCCGCACCTGGCGTCGACCAGGCGATCGACACCGGAAGCCGGGTGATGAGGCTCAGCACCACACCACAGACACCCATGGAAACGGAAAGGGCCATCAGGCCGGATGCGGCCTCGAGATCCGTCGCGCCGACCCCCTTTAGTCCCTGCAGCACGACGGCAAACGAGCTCGCAAAACCGACAAAGGCGGTGAGCAGCCCCATGAACAGGCTTTGCGCGGAAAGGTCTTTCAACATAGCAGGACTCGGAAACGGCGATTGGAGAACGCCGATGGAAGATCAAAAAAGCCGGACCTTGGCAAGGCAGGGTTGCGACAAACGGGTACGGAGGGAGATGGGCGATATCGAGCTGTCGTGGCTCGTCGTCAAGGACGACATGGGCTCGGTACAGTGAAAGGCCGGAGGTGCTGGGCGCGACCGCTCCGAGTTCGGAAGGGGTCAGCTTATTATCTGCAGGAGCAAAGATGGTGAACTGAGGAGCCCGCCGACCACGACACCAACGAAACCGAGCGCGACGGCTCCGGCAAGTCCATGGGTCTCCCATCCGAAGCAAACGCCCGTGGCGGTGGCTACCGTTATGATGGACAGTGCCCAAGCGATCTCGATCAGTCGGATCAGACGTCCGGAAAGTGCTTCTTGTTCTCGCGTCACAGCCGAACTCCACGTATCAACGGGTTGACTCCAAATCCCCAAAAACACGAAACCCCCGCCGGATTTCTCCGACGGGGGCAAAACTCGATCTCTGCGCCTATCGGCTCAGATGTCCGACTGGCTTTCGATGATGCGGGAGACGAGGCCGTAGTTCTTGGCTTCTTCCGCCGACAGCCAGTAGTCGCGGTCGGTGTCCTTGGCGATCTTTTCGACCGGCTGGCCGGTGGCGGCCGCGAAGATCTTGTTGAGGCGCTCGTTCATCTTGATGATCTCGCGGGCCTGGATCTCGATGTCGGAGGCCATGCCGCGGGTGCCGCCGGAGGGTTGGTGCAGCAGGAAGCGGGTGTTCGGCAGGCAGAGGCGCTGTTCCTTCGGAACCGAGACGTAGATCAGCGCGCCGGCGGAAGCGACCCAGCCGGTGCCAATGATCCAGACCTTCGGCTTGATGAACTTGATCATGTCGTGGATCGAATCACCCGATTCGACGTGGCCGCCCGGCGAATTCACGAAGACGCGAATGTCCTCGTCGCTGGCGGCTGCCAGTGCGACGAGCTGGGTGCAGACCTTCTGGGCGAGTTCCTGGGTGATCCCGCCATAAATGAAGATCGAACGCGACTTGAAGAGGTTCGCTTCCGTTTCCTTGCCGAGCGGCAGTTCCTTGCTCTTGTCGTCGTCGTCTTCATTCATCGGACATTCTCCACTTGGGGTTCACTCTCCCGCACATAGTGCGACTCAAGTCCTAAAACAATGCGGGAAAAAGGGGAAGCACCGAACCGGTGAACAGGCGGTTAGCGCAAGGAAACGAGAGGGACGCGACGGTGTCCCCTGCCCGCGAATGACGGCTATCGCGATATCCGCGTCGACAGGATGATCGAGGAGAGCGTGCGCTCGACGCCTGCCAGTTCGCCGATCCGGTCGATCAGCCGGTCGAGCTCGGCGATAGAGGCGGCGGCGATGACGGCGATCAGGTCGAAGGGGCCGTTGACCGAATGGAGCGTCGTCACCTCGCGGATCGCCGCGAGTTCGGCGGTCACCGCCGAGAGCGACTTCGGCGCGATGGTGATCAGCACGTGCGCGCGCACGAGCCCGCTCAGATAGGCGTCCGAGAGTTTCAGCCCGTAGCCGGCGATCACGCCGTCGCGTTCCAGCCGCTCCAGCCGCGCCTGCACGGTGGTCCGCGACAGGCCCAATCGGCGCGCCAGAGTCGCGACCGGCACGCGGGCGTTCTCGCCGAGCAGCGCCAGCAGTTCCTGGTCCTTGGTCGAAACTTGCATTTTGCCCATTTCCTTCGCCGATATGCCGAACACGACACATCATATCGCACAATCCGCCGCTATGAAACGATCAATCGCGGCGTCATTCTGATGCTTATCTATTTTCATTCTTCCAAGGAGACATCAATGAAGGACATTGTCGTAATCGGCGCAGGCAAGATCGGTGGCGCAATCGCTCATATGCTCGCCGCGACCGGCGACTACCGCGTGACGGTGGCCGATCGCAGCCGCGAACAGCTGGACGCGATCGCACCGCACGAGGCCGTTTCCGCCGCCGCCGTCGACATCTCCGACAGCGCCGCGCTGGACGCCCTGCTTTCGGGCAAGTTCGCGGTCCTGAGTGCCGCGCCCTTCCACCTGACCGGCGCGATCGCCGAGGCCGCCGCCCGCACCGGCATCCATTATCTCGACCTGACCGAGGACGTCGCCACCACCCGCAAGGTGGAAGCGCTCGCCAAGGGCGCGAAGGGCGCCTTCATCCCGCAATGCGGGCTTGCCCCCGGCTTCATCTCGATCGTCGCCCATGACCTCGCGACCGGCTTCGACACGCTGGACAGCGTCCGCATGCGCGTCGGCGCCCTGCCGCAGTACCCCTCGAACGCGCTCAACTACAACCTGACCTGGAGCACCGACGGGCTGATCAACGAATACATCGAGCCCTGCGAGGCGATCGTCGAAGGCAAGCTCGTGACCGTGCCGGCCATGGAAGAACGCGAGGAATTCTCGCTCGACGGCGTCACCTACGAAGCCTTCAACACCTCGGGCGGCCTCGGCACGCTCTGCAAGACACTCGAAGGCCGCGTGCGGACGATGAACTATCGCACCATCCGCTATCCCGGCCACCAGTCGATCGTGAAGGCGCTCCTCAACGACCTCAACCTGAAGAACCGCCGCGACGTGCTGAAGGACCTCTTCGAGAACGCCTTGCCGGCGACCATGCAGGACGTCGTGGTGGTCTTCGTCACCGTCTGCGGCACCCGCGAAGGCCGCTTCATGCAGGATACCTACGCCAACAAGGTCTATGCCGGCGTCGTCGCCGGGCGCAAGATGAGCGCGATCCAGATCACCACCGCCGCCGGCATCTGCACCGTGCTCGACATGTTGGCGAACGGCGAACTGCCGCAGCAGGGCTTCGTCCGCCAGGAGGAGATCAGCCTCGAACGTTTCCTCGCGAACCGCTTCGGCCGAGTCTACGATCCGGAAACCCTGCGCCTGCCGAAGGCTTCGTAAGCCGCCGCATTTCGCTCTGGCGAATCAGACATCCGGGTGAGAGTGTCCGCACTCTCACCCGTTTTCGTTCGTCGGATGGGACCAGTCAGGTCCCGCAGAAGGTCCGAGCGACCCGTTCTTCCGGCTTCGGCGGCTCCATGAAGGCGGAGAATTCCGGCCGCTCCTCGTAAGGTCTCGTCGTCGCCTCCAGCATCCGCTCGAAGGGCGTGAAATCGCCGCTCATGCCGGCCGCGATTACCTCTTCGATACGGTGGTTGCGCGGAATGACGGCGGGATTGACCGCCTCCATCGCCGTCTGGCGGTCGGCGGGCGGCCGCGGATCGGCGCCCATGCGCTCGCGCCAGCGGGAAAGCCAGTCCGCGACGCCCTCCGCATCTGAGAAGTGTGCCAGCAGAGGCGCATCGAGAGCGCCGCCGGCGACCTTGGCGAGCGCGCGGAAGGTCAGCGTGAAATCAGCCTCGCCCCGGTGCATCAGCGCCAGGAAATCGTTGACGAGCGGCAGATCGTCGTGAGCTTCGCCGGAGAGCCCGAGCTTGGCACGGAAGGCCTCGAGCCAGCGTGCCTGGAAGACGCGGCCGAACTCGGCAAGCGCCTCGTTGGCGGCTTCGACGTTCTCGTCCTCGCGCCCCCCCATCAACGGCAGCAGCGTTTCGGCAAACCGCGCTAGGTTCCATTGGGCGATGCCCGGCTGGTTGGCGTAGGCATAACGCCCCCGCTGGTCGATCGAGGAGAAGACCTTGCGCGGATCGTATTCGTCGAGGAAGGCACAGGGGCCGAAATCGATCGTCTCGCCGGAAACGGTCATGTTGTCGGTGTTCATGACGCCGTGAATGAAGCCGATCGACATCCACCGGGCGACCAGCGCCGCCTGGCGGGCGGCAACTGCATTGAACAATGCAAGATAGGGACCTTGAATTTCCGAAAGCTCCGGATAGTGGCGGGCGATCACATGGCTCGCGAGCGCCCGCAGGCCGTCGGCATCGCCGCGGACGGCAAAGTACTGGAAGGTGCCGATACGGACATGGCTCGCCGCGACCCGGGTCAGGATCGCACCGGGCAGCACCGTCTCGCGATAGACCGGCTCACCCGTCAGAACCGCGGCGAGCGCCCGTGTCGTCGGAATGCCGAGCGCGTGCATGGCCTCGGAAACGATATATTCCCGCAACACCGGACCGAGGGCGGCACGGCCGTCGCCCTGCCGGGAGAACGGCGTCTCGCCTGCCCCCTTGAGCTGGATGTCGCGACGGCCGCCGTCGCGGTCGAGCACCTCGCCGAGCAGGACCGCCCGCCCGTCGCCGAGCTGGGGCACGAAATTGCCGAACTGGTGCCCAGCGTAAGCCATGGCAACCGGAAGGGCTCCTTCCGGCAAGGCATTGCCGCTGAAAAGGCGCGCAAGTGCATCCTCGTCGAACGCGCCGAGATCAAGGCCGAGCTCGTCGGCAAGGGGGGCGTTGAAGCGGATGAGGCGCGGTGCGGCAACCGGGCGGGGCTGGACGGGCCTGAAGAAGCGCTCGGGCAAACGGGCATAGCTATTGTCGAAGGCAATCAAGCTTGCGTCTCCTTCCCCGAATCCGTGCACACCGCCAGATGGCAGACATCCCGAATATGGGGTCGCTGGCCGGCGGGGCAAGCGGTGAGTGGTGGAAAGCCGCCATCCGGCGCTTTTCCGGGGGTTGTACCGCCCATTTTTGGGTCTACCGGGCCCGCCCTGTTGTCTCGTCTTTTGCCGTCGAACTAACGTCCGCGACATATGCCGACGGATCGAAGACACGCCGCAGTCATCGCTGCGGGAGCGGTTCGCCGGATGGCTGGGAAACGACAGGGGTATCCGACATGAAGATCCGTCTCGCCGCATTGGCGCTGGCGGCTGCAACGCTTGCAGGCTGCACAACCACCGAAGAAGCCAATACCGTCATCCAGTCGCGCTGGATCGGCCAGCCGGCCGAACTCTTCTTCTCCCGCTACGGACCGCCGGTCTCGGAATTCCGTACCGGCAGTGGCAACACGATCTACACCTGGCGCGGCGGGGAGAAGACGCAGTACATCCCCGCGCAATATTCCACGCCGGACGAACAGCCGGTCTACGGCAAGACCGTCACCAAGACGACCAGTCGCGAAAAGGAGCCGGGCGTCACCGTCACCAAGACCACGACGAGCAGCATGGGCGTCTACGTCCCGCAGCAGCCGCAGATGATTTCTCCGGCCCACGTCGAGGAACTCTTCTGCGAAGTGCAGATCACCGTTGACGCGACCGATCGCATTCGCACGATCCGGGCCAGCAACGACACGACGGGCGAAGGCCTCAGCCTGTCACGTTGCGCCGAGGTTCTCGACGCTCAGAAGTAAAACGGACCCGCCGCGT
>DATGWU010000068.1:0-8707 GCA_035299345.1 Rhizobium sp. | reverse complement strand
CGCCGTCACCTTCTTCATCGGCCGCGTCGTGCCGATCGATCCGGCGCTCGCCATCGTCGGCGACCGGGCGCCGGCGCACGTGGTGGAGCGCGTGCGCGAGGAGCTCGGGCTCAACCTGCCGCTCTACCAGCAGTTCGTCATATATGTCCGGCAGGCCGTGACGGGCGATTTCGGCACGTCCGTACTCACCACCAATCCGGTGATGACGGACATCGCCCGTGTCTTTCCCGCGACGATCGAGCTTGCGACCATCGGCACCATCATCGGCGCCGTGCTCGGGGTGCCGCTCGGCGTACTCGCCGCCGTCCGGCGCGGATCGATTGCCGACCAGATCGTCCGGGTCATCGGTCTCATCGGCTATTCTGTGCCGATCTTCTGGCTCGGGCTCCTGGCGCTCGTCCTCTTCTATGCCAAGCTCGGCTGGGTCGCCTATCCTGGCCGCGTCGATGTCGTCTACGAATACAGTTTCACCCCGGTCACCGGCTTCTTCCTCCTCGATGCGGCCATGCAACGGCAATGGGACGTGCTGTGGGATCTCTTCCGCCACATCATCCTGCCCGGCGCGCTGCTCGGCTATTTCTCGCTCGCCTATATCAGCCGGATGACCCGCAGCTTCATGCTGAACGAGCTTTCCCAGGAGTATGTCGTCGCGGCGCGGGCAAAGGGGCTTTCGGAGACCCGCATCATCTGGTTCCATGCGCTGCGGAACGCCGCCGTTCCGCTGATCACCGTGATTGCGCTTTCCTATGCCGGCCTGCTCGAAGGTTCCGTGCTCACGGAGACGGTGTTCTCCTGGCCGGGGCTTGGCCTCTACATCACCAATTCGCTGCAGAACGCCGACATGAATGCGGTGCTGGGCGGCACGATCGTCATCGGCTCCGTCTTCATCGGGATCAATGTCCTGTCGGACGTTCTCTACCACGTGCTCGATCCGAGGACCCGCAGCCGATGAACACGAACGAAGCGACCCTGAATCCGACACTGCGCGAATGGCTGCTCTCCGACAGGCCGCAATCGCGCCGGCAGGCGCGGCTTGGCCGCCTCTACGTCATCTGGAGCCGCTTCGCCGAAAACCGGCTGGCGGTGGCGGGGCTCCTGATCCTTTTCGGCCTGTTGTTCGTCGCGGCTTTTGCGGACGTGCTGGCGCCGCATTCGCCGGTGCAGGGCGACCTGCGCGGCGCACGTCTCCTGCCACCGGGCTCGGCCGGCTACCTGCTCGGTACCGACGACCAGGGGCGGGACATCCTCTCGCGCCTGATCTACGGCTCGCGGCTCACCCTCTTCGTCGTCGTGCTCGTAGCGGTCATCGCCGCGCCGGTCGGCCTCCTCGTCGGCACGATCTCCGGCTACGCGGGCGGGATCGTCGACGGTGTGTTGATGCGGATCACCGACATCTTCCTCGCCTTCCCGAAGCTCGTGCTGGCGCTGGCGTTGGTCGCCGCTCTCGGACCGGGGATCGAGAATGCGGTTCTGGCGATCGCCGTCACCTCCTGGCCGCCCTATGCGCGCATCGCGCGGGCGGAAACCATGACCTTCCGGAACTCCGACTATATTTCCGCGGTCCGGCTGATGGGAGCCTCTCCGGCGCGCATCGTGACCCTTCACATCATGCCGCTCTGTCTCTCCTCGCTCATCGTGCGCGTCACCCTCGACATGGCCGGGATCATCCTGACGGCCGCCGGCCTCGGTTTCCTCGGCCTCGGAGCGCAGCCGCCGCTTCCCGAATGGGGTGCGATGATCGCTTCCGGTCGACGCTTCATCCTCGACCAGTGGTGGGTGGCGGCCATGCCCGGTGCGGCGATCCTCATCGTCAGCCTCGGCTTCAACCTGCTCGGCGACGGATTGCGCGACGCGCTCGACCCGAGGGAGGCCGGCCAATGACGCCACTTCTCGACATCCGCAACCTCAAGGTCGGCTATCCGACGCGCAACGGGCTCGTGGAGGCGGTGCGCGGGGTGAGCTTCTCGCTCGGCCGCGAGCGGCTCGGCATCGTCGGTGAGTCCGGGTCGGGCAAGTCGCAGACGGGTCGCGCGATCATGGGGCTGACGCCCCGGCACGCGCAGCTCTCGGCGGATTGTCTGCGCTTCGGTGACCTGGACCTGCTGTCCGTCCCCTCCCGGCAACGGCGGGCGCTTCGCGGCAAGAAGATCGCGATGATCCTGCAGGACCCGAAATACTCGCTGAACCCGGTGATGACGATCGGACGGCAGATCGTCGAGACCCTGCGGACGCACGAACCGGTTTCGAAGGCCGAGGCGCGCGAGCGGGCGCTCTCCATGCTGGAGGCGGTGCAAATCCACGATCCCGTCCGCGTTTTCGATCTCTACCCGCACGAGATATCGGGCGGCATGGGCCAGCGGGCGATGATCGCCATGATGCTCGTCTGCGGCCCGGAACTGCTGATCGCCGACGAGCCGACCTCTGCGCTCGACGTGACGGTGCAGCTCGACGTGCTGGAGATCCTCGACAAGCTGGTTTCCCAGCGCGGCATGGGCCTGATCTTCATCTCGCACGATCTGCGCCTCGTCTCGTCCTTCTGCGACCGTGTCGTGGTCATGTATGCCGGGCGGGTGGTCGAGGAGTTGCAGGCATCGCGGCTTTCCGAGGCGCAGCATCCCTATACGCGAGGGTTGCTCAACTGCCTGCCGCAGCTCGATCGCGACCGGCATCCGCTGCCGATCCTCGAACGCAAGGCGGAGTGGGCGCTATGACGGCAGCATTGTCGGTCAAGAACATGACGGTCACCTTCGACGGATACCGGGCGCTCGCCGGCGTCAGCATCGACGTCGCGCCGGGCGAAGCCTTCGGCATCGTCGGCGAATCCGGCTCGGGGAAGTCGACGCTCCTGCGGGCGATCGCCGGCCTCAACCGTTTCGACGGCGGCTCGCTCGAGGTCCACGGCCGGCGCTATAGCGGCCGGCGCCGCGACCCCGAATTCTACCGTACCGTCCAGATGGTCTTCCAGGACCCTTACGGCTCGCTGCATCCGCGCCAGACCGTCGACCGACTGCTGCTCGAGCCGCTGGCGATCCACGGCTTCGCCGACACAGAAGCACGGATCGCCAGAGCACTCGACGAAGTCGGGCTCGGCTCCGGCTTTCGCTTCCGTTTCTCGCACCAGCTTTCCGGCGGCCAGCGGCAGCGCGTCGCGATCGCCCGCGCGCTGATCGTCGAGCCGAAGGTGCTGTTGCTCGACGAGCCGACCTCGGCGCTCGACGCCTCGATCCAGGCGGAAATCCTCAACCTGCTGGAACAGACCCGACGGGACCGGAATCTGACCTTCGTGATGGTGAGCCACGACCTCGCCGTCATCAGCCACATGTGTGAGCGGCTGGCCGTCATGCGCGAGGGTGGTGTGGTCGAGGAGGTTTTGGTCGAAGCCCTGAGGCAGCGGTCCATCGGTGCAGACTACACCCGCCAGCTGTTGACGGCGAGCGAGGGCTTCCGGCGCGAAGGGCCGGCCTAGCGCCACTCTACGACAATTCCGAACCGAACTGCCGACCTCCGAGTACCGCAAGCGCCTCGTCGGCGATCACCTGTTCCTCGTCGGTGGCGATGACGAAGACCTTCGTGCGGCTTTGCGGGGTGCTTACCATCTCCGCATTGGCCCCATTGGCCGCGTCATCAAGCGCGATGCCGAGGAAGGCGAGCCGGTCGCAGACCGCCTTGCGGATCGCCGGCTGGTGCTCGCCGATTCCGGCGGTGAAGACGAGGGCATCGAGGCCGCCGATCGAGGCAGAAAGCCGGGCGACTTCGCCGGCGATGCGGAAGATGAAGACGTCGAGTGCCTCGCGGGCTTCCGGCCGGTCGCTTTCGAGCAGGACCCGACTGTCGGCGCTGATCCCGGAAAGGCCGAAGAGGCCGGACTTGTGGTAGAGCAGGTCTTCGACCTCTTCGCGGTCCATGCCCTTCGTCCGCATCAGGTGGAAGAGCACGCCCGGATCGATCGCCCCGCTGCGGGTCGCCATCGGAATGCCGTCGATGGTCGAGAAGCTCATCGAACTGTCGCGGCTTTTGCCTTCGCTGACGGCGCAAAGGCTCGCGCCGCTGCCGAGATGGGCGATCACGGTCCGGGCGCCGGAGAGGTCGGGCCGGCGGCGGGCGAGCTCGGCGGAGACGAAGGCGTAGGAGAGGCCGTGGAAACCGTAACGCTTGATCCCCTCGTCATACAAGTTCCGGGGTATGGCGAAGCGCCGCACCACCGGCGCCTGGCCGGCATGGAAGGCGGTGTCGAAGGAGGCCGTCTGCGGAAGGCCCGGTCTCAGGTCTGCCACCGCGCGGATCAGTCTTATGTTCTGCGGCTGGTGCAGGGGGGCGAGCGGAGACAGCGCGTCGATCGCGTCGATCGTAGGCGCGTCGAGCAGCACCGGACCGCGGAAGCGGTCGCCGCCATGGACGACGCGATGACCGACCGCAGACACTGCGTTGAGGTCGAAGTGCTGTGCGAGCCAGCCGAAGGTTTCGTCGAGCACCTCGTGCAGAACGTCGCCGCCTTCGGCCTCCAGGGGAACGTCGAAGGTCTCCGGTCCTTCGACGAGATGGAAGGTCAGCGGCTTGTGGCGGAAGTCGATCATGCCCTTGCCGATGCGGCGCGCCTTGCCGTCCGCGCGCAGGAAGAGGCCGATCTTCACCGTCGAGGAGCCGGCGTTGAAGGTGAGCAGCAGTTTTCCGCTCATTGGCAGGGAAGTCCCTGCGCCGACCGATGGACCGCCATCAGCTTGGCGAGCGCCGCCGAGGCGATCCGCACCTTCAGGCTGTCGGAGCGGCTGGTCAGGATGATCGGCACGCGGGCGCCGAGGACGAGGCCGGCGGCATCGGCACCGGCGAAATAGAGGAGCTGCTTGGCGAGCATGTTGCCGGCTTCCAGATCCGGCACCAGCAGAATGTCGGCCTGCCCGGCGACGGGGGAGACGATGCCCTTGGTGCGGGCGGCGTCGAGACTGATCGCATTGTCGAAGGCAAGCGGTCCGTCGACGCGCGCGCCGGTGATCTGGCCGCGCGCCGCCATCACCGTCAGGGCGGCTGCATCCAGCGTCGCCGGCATTTTGCCGTTGACGGTCTCGACCGCGGCGAGCACCGCCACCCTCGGCTCCGGATTGCCGAGGAGGTGGAGGAGATCGACGGCGTTCTGGCAGATGTCGCGCTTCTGTTCGAGCGTCGGCGCGATGTTGATCGCCGCATCCGTCACGACGAGCAGTTTCGGATAGGCCGGGACGTCCATCACGTAGGCGTGGCTGATCCGCCGCTCGGTGCGAAGCCCGGAATTGAGCGCGACGACCGCGCCCATCAATTCGTCGCTATGAAGGCTGCCCTTCATCAGGATCGCGACCTTGCCAGCGACCGCGAGCTCGACGCCCCGTTCGGCCGCTGCGTGGCTGTGATCGGCGCAGACGATCTCCAACCCGTCGAGCGCAACGCCCGCCTCCGCCGCGGCGGCGCGGATTTTCGCCTCCGGTCCGATCAACACCGGTTCGAGAAGACCCTCCTCGCGGATTTCGGCGGCCGCCTGGATCGCCTCCGGCGAACAGGGATGGACGACCGCGACCTTGAGCGGCGGGGATCGCTTCGCATCGGCGACGATCGTGTCGAACTGGTCCTGATGCTGGGCCGCCGCGGCAATGAGCGAGGGCAGCATGGCCTGCGGCCACTCGAGGCGCTCGAAGCGGGTGATGACGGTGGCTAGGCCGGTCAGCACCTCTTCGCCCCTCTGGTTCAGGCAGCGGGTGTCGAGGACGACAATCTGCTTGTCCGTTCGCTTCTCGATCACGCTTACTGTCGCGGTGATCGTGTCACCGGGCGCAACGGCTTTCTGGAATTTCAGTTCCTGTCCGAGATAGATCGTGGCTCCGGCCGGCGGGCGCGCACCATCCGCCGCAGAGGCTGCGGACCAGATCGCGCGGGAGACCACCTCGCCGATGAAATCACGCGGCGAAAAGACGTTGTCGCTTGCGGAGGTGAGATCGCCGGTTTCGACCACGCGCTCGACGGTGGCGCTATCGCCGACCGCGATTTCGTCGAAGGTCCGGTTTGTCAGGAGCGGGCTGTTCATCGCGGCCTCATCGTTCGAAGACATAGGTTCCGGGGGCTGCCTCAAGCGGCGGGTAGCCGCGCTCCGGAGCCCCGATGGCCGGCGGTGCTACCCTGGACGGGGAAGAACGGGCGGCGAGCCAGTCCGCCCAGCGCGGCCACCATGACCCGTCCTCGGCCGCCGTGTCGCGCAGCCATTCCTCTGCTCCGATGCACGGATCGGCGGCGGATTTCGTCGTCATGCGAAAGTGTCGGTGCGGATGGCCGGGTTCGCTGACGATGCCGGCATTGTGGCCGCCGCTCATCAGGACGAAGGTAACCTCCGTATCGGCGAGCGCATGGATCTTGAAGACCGATCGCCATGGCGCCACGTGATCGCGCTCGGTGCCGACGGCGAAGATCGGCACGCGAATATTCTGCGGAGCGGCCGGGTGGTCGCCGACCATGTAACGCCCGGTGGCGAAGTCGTTGTCGAGATAGAGACGCTGCAGGTATTCCGAATGCATGCGGAAGGGCATGCGGGTGGAATCGGCGTTCCATGCCATCAGGTCGTTCAGTGGCTGACGTTCGCCCATCATGTAATCGCGGACGATCCGCGACCAGACGAGGTCGTTCGACTTCAGAAGCTGGAAGGCACCGGCCATTTGGTCGGCGGAAAGAAAGCCGCGATTCCACATCATGCTTTCGAGGAAATGCAGCTGGCTGTGGTCGATGAAGAGCGCGAGCTCGCCGGGTTCGGTAAAGTCGATCTGGGCAGCGAGCAGGGTCACGGAGGCGAGACGGTCGTCGCCCGCGCGCGCCATGGCGGAGGCCGCGATCGAGAGCAGGGTGCCGCCGAGGCAATAGCCGGTCGCATGGATCTTGCGGTAGGGAAGAATCGTCTCGACCGCGTCGAGCGCCGCCATCACGCCTTGCTGCCGGTAGTCGTCGAGTCCGAGATCCCGGTCGGCGGCGGTCGGATTGTGCCAGGAGATGCAGAAGACGGTGTGGCCACGGTCGACGAGGTATCGGATGAGCGAGTTCTGCGGCGAGAGATCGAGGATGTAGTACTTCATGATCCAGGCCGGCACGATGAGGATCGGCTCGGCATGGACCGTCTCCGTGGTGGGTGCGTACTGGATGAGTTCGATCAGCCGGTTGCGGTAGACCACGCGCCCCGGTGTGGTGGCAACGGTTTCGCCCGGTACGAAGTTCTCCGTTCCGGCAGGCTGCCGGCTCGTGAGCCTGCGGTTGATGTCGTCGACAAGGTTGCGCAGGCCGTCGACGACGTTCATTCCTCCCGTCTCCGCCGTCCTCTTCAGGACGTCGGGATTGCTCCAGGCGAAGTTCGAGGGGGAGAAGACGTCGAGCATCTGGCGGGCGGCGAAGGAGATCACCTCCTCATGGTGAGGCGTCACACCGGGGACGTCGTTGGTGACATTGTGCCACCATTGCTGGTTCAGCAAGAAGCCCTGCGAGAGCAAGGTGAAGGGAAAGTGCTTCCAGCCTTCGCTCGCGAAACGGTCGTCGCCCGGCAACGGCTCGATGCAGGGGGGCGTCTGCGGATCGGTGGCGCAGGCGGCGAGATGGACGGCGAGCCGGTTCGACTTGCGCAGCGCCTTGTGGAGGAGCTCCAGCCGTTTTCCCGGTGCCATGGCGAGATGCATCGCCCAGTCGAAGACGGCAAGCGAAAGTGCGGCCGGCGAAAGCCCGCCGGTTGATGGCGCCAGCAGCGCCTCGGTCATCCGGTTGAGCGCGTCGAAGGCTTCGGCCTCCAAAGCCTCGTCGGCGCCGAGTGCTGACAGCGTCGTATCGAGATCGACCGGGAAAGGCTCTGCTGCCTTGATCATGCTCTCCTTCGACACGCGATGCTCCTCGTTGCACCCGGCAGCCATTGCAGCTCCGGTGCGGGATGCCGGGTCCGATATCGTATCGACAGTATAGCCCAATGCCCGCAAACCAAAATCTTGCCCTCTCTCAGCCGAAGCGATCACGCCAGGAGAGCTGCGCCCCTTCGACCGGCAGGGAAGTCGCTTCATAGACGCCGCGGGCGACCGCGCGGGCCATCACCAGCGCCGCAAGATGGCAGAGTTCCATGAAATCAACCGAACTTGCGAGTGGCCGCGCATTGGTCGCCGCCGCAAAAACGGTATCGCCGTCGGCCGGCAGATGCGCCGGCAGGACGGCGCGGCCGATGCCGTTCTGGCCCATGATCGACAGCCGGTGCGCCTGCGCCTTGGTGAGCGCCGCATCGGTGACGACCGCGCCGATGGTTGTAGCGGTGAGATTGATCCCCTTCGCCCTGAGGACGGTGTCGGGCGCGGAGAAATTGGCCGGCAATCCGATGCCGCCGAACTCGTCATCGAGTTCGAAGGGGGCGGACCAGAAGAAGGGGCCGTCGCCGATGGTCGCGGACCCCATTGCGTTGACGGCGACGATCGCCGCCACCTTGTGGCCGCCGGTGGTCATCGCGCTCGCCGAACCGAGCCCTCCCTTGAGCGTCGCCGTGGTCGCGCCGGTGCCGGCGCCGACACTGCCGAGGGCGAAGACGCCCTTGGTGGCTGCCTTGAAGGCGGTATAGCCCATGTCCCGATAGGGCGACTGGATGCCCCAGTCCTTGTTGCCGCCATTCAGGAGATCCATGAGGATCGCCTGCGGCACGATCGGCACGCGCACGTCGCCGACGGGAAAGCCGCGACCG
>DATGWU010000067.1:0-11335 GCA_035299345.1 Rhizobium sp. | reverse complement strand
CGGGCTTGCGCCTCAGCGTGTCTGGACGGGAAGGGCGCCCGCCCGCTTTTCCGCCTCGAACGAGGCGGCGGCATCCACATAGGGCTCCTGCCGGGCGACGCTCCAGTAGCGCAACTCGTCGATCAGGATCGGCTGGCCGGTGACGGCGCAAACCACGTAGGAGCCGGGGGACAAGATCTGGAAGTCGGCGTCGAGATACCGGATCTTGGCTTCCCGGTTGCCGCTGCCTTCAAAACGGTTCATGTCACACTGCTCCTTCGCACGTCATCGCCCTGCCATACTCCGCGACGCGCGGAAATTCCAGAAATATCAGCTGCGGCCGAATAGCCTCTCGATGTCGGAGAGCTTGAGCTCGACATAGGTCGGCCGTCCGTGGTTGCACTGGCCCGAACCCGGCGTCGCCTCCATCTGGCGCAGCAGCGCGTTCATTTCCTCGACCCGCAGCACCCGGCCGGATCGCACCGAGCCGTGGCAGGCCATGGTCGCGGCGACATATTCCAGCCGCGCGGCGAGCCCGCCGGCCGTGTCCCATTCTGCGATCTCGTCGGCAAGCTCGCGAACGAGCGCCTGGACATCCATCTCGCCGAGCATGGCCGGCGTCTCGCGAACGGCAACGGCGCCGGGACCGAAGCGCTCGACCGAAAGGCCGAGTTGTTCCAGCGCCTCGGCATGGACCATCAGGCGGTCGCAGTCCTCCTCCGGCAGGTCGATGATCTCGGGGATCAGCAATCCCTGGGACGGCAGCCGCCTGCCGGAAAGCGCCTTGCGCATCTGTTCGAAGACCAAGCGCTCGTGGGCGGCGTGCTGGTCGACGATGACGAGCCCGTCCGCGGTCTGCGCGACGATGTAGTTGGCGTGGACCTGCGCGCGGGCCGCACCGAGTGGATGGCTCTCGACGGGCGGGGCGGATGGCGGAGCGACAACCGGCGCCTCCGCGCGAGCCGTCGGCACGGCGACGGTGTCGAACCGTGCCTGTTGCGGCTCGGCGAAGCCGGACGGCGCTGCAGCGGGCCGGTAGGGGGAGGTTTCCGGGTTCCAGCTGTAGCCTCCGGCGGGGCTCGGCGGACGAAAACCGGGGCGGAAGGCGCGGAGCATGCCGCCGGCACCCGTCGTCGAGGCACGGTCGCCCTCACGCTGCAAGGCCTCGCGAATCGCGCCGACGATCAGGCCGCGTACCAGGCCGGGGTCGCGGAAGCGGACGTCGGACTTCGCCGGATGGACGTTGACGTCGACGAGGGCCGGGTCAATCTCGATCGAAAGCACGGCCACCGGATAGCGGCCGTGCGGCACGGTCTCGGCATAGGCGCCGCGGATCGCCGAGAGGATCTGCTTGTCCTGCACCGGGCGGCCGTTGACGAAGGCATATTGATGGGCCGAGTTGCCGCGGTTGAAGGTCGGCACGCCGGCAAAGCCGGTGAGCCTCACCTCTTCCCTCTCGGCATCGAGCGAGATTGCGTTGTCGCGGAAGTCGCTGCCGAGCACCTGGGCGATGCGGGTGAGGGGATCGTCGGCCGCCGCCGGGAATTCGAGCGTCGAGCGGTCGCTGCCCGAAAGCACGAAGCGGACGTGCGGGAAGGCGATCGCCATCCGCTTGACGACCTCGGTGATGGCGCCCGCTTCGGCCTTTTCCGTCTTCAGGAATTTCAGCCGTGCAGGGGTCGCGAAGAAGAGGTCGCGGACCTCGACCACGGTCCCCGGATTGGCGGCGACCGGACGGATCCCCGAAACCCTGCCGCCTGCGACGCTGATTTCCGCGCCCTCCGCGCTGCCGGGCACACGGCTCGCGATCGAGAGCTTCGCGACCGAACCGATCGAGGGCAGGGCCTCGCCGCGAAAGCCGAGGCTGCGGATGTCGAAGAGTGATTCGGAAATCTTCGAGGTGCAGTGTCTGCGAATCGCAAGCTCGAGATCGGCAGGCTCCATGCCGCCGCCATTGTCGGTGACGCGCAGCAGGCTCTTGCCGCCGCCGGCGGTCGCCACCTCGATTCGCGTGGCGCCGGCGTCGATCGCATTCTCGATCAGTTCTTTCGCCGCACTGGCGGGACGCTCGATGACCTCGCCGGCGGCGATCTGGTTGATGAGCGTTTCGGAGAGCTGCTTGATAGCCATCCTGTTCTTTTCCCGGATTCGGACAGGTGAGGAAAGCCCGAAAACGCTGGAAACAGTGGAAATCCGCGCGCGTTCACGGAAACGTTGCCGTTCGCCATTAAGTCCCCGTTAAGGACCTGCAACTAACGTCGGTTGTGCTCCAATACATTTGTACAGAGCGGATGGTTGTTGACGTCGAAATGGCAGCCGGCATAGCCGGAACCGGGTCGAAAGCATCCATTCAGGCGTCGCCCCGGCGCCGGTCGGTTTTTCATGCGGAATGAAAGTGAAGGTTTTTTGGATCGGTGCTCAGGCATTCAGTTCCTTGAGGCGGTAATGTGAAGATTTTTCCAGCGGCGCCCGCAGAGAGCGGGTCGAAGGGGAAGCACGTGACGGGCGAGATGGCGGCGCGGGACGCGCAGTTGCATACGGCCGCGCTCGACGCGGCATCCGAGGCCCTTTCTGCCGCAATCATGATCTATGACCGCAACGACGAACTGATCTATGCGAGCCGCCAGCTCGCGGGCTACGTACCGGTCTCTTCGCAGTTCCTCTCTCCCGGTACGCGGCTTCGCGAATTTCTCGGCGCCGCCTATGACGCAGGCATGCATTGCTGCACCCCGGCAGGCGGCACGGTGATCGGCAGCCGCGACGAATGGATCGCCGAGAGCATTGCCGCCCACTGGCGAGAACGACTGGATTACCAGACGCGCGACAGTCAGCGCGGCTGGACGAAGGTGTCGATGCGTCGTCTCTCCTCCGGCCACGGCCTCTGCGTCATCACCGACATATCCGAGCAGAAGAAGAGGGAAGAGCAGTGGCACGCCGATCTCGAGCGCGTGCAACTCACCGAAGAAATCCTCGACAACCTGCCGCATCCTGTCTTCGTCCAGGATCGAAACCTGACGATCGTCGCCGTCAACAGGGCATTTTGTGCGCTCTTCGGTACGGGGACGGACGTGCTGCTCGGCAATTCGCTGAACAGTCTTTTCGATACGGCGCTCGCGACGAGCCTCCGGAATACCGCCCGTCACGTCTTCGAAACCGGCGCACCGTCCCTCGTGTCGATGACGGTTCCGCAGCCGTCAGGACAGGTCGTGCTCGCCGTGCGCAGCCGGCGCGTCGGCAAGCCGGGGCGCTATTTCATCGTAACCAGTCTCGATCATCCCACGGATATGACGCTTGCCGCCGAACGGGCGGCTGCCATTACTCTCGCACCTGACCAGGCCGCAGGCGAGGAAAGCGCCGCCGATGGCCCGGTCCGCTCCGCGGACCTCTCGGGACGCCGCGTTCTGGTGGTGACAGCCGACAGCGGGTTCGCCGAGACCGGGCTGACGACGCTGGCGGATCTCGGACTCGATGCATGTTCCGTGCAGGACGCGGGCGAGGAAGACGCCTTTCTCAGCGTCGCGAAAACGGCGGGCGTGGCGATCGATCTCGTCGTCGTGGACGCCGACATGGATGTGCGGTGCCTCGAACTCGCGCGCCAGTACGGCGTCGACGCGCTCGCGATCGACCGCTTCCAGATTTCCGGTGAACTCGCCGCCCTTGCCACCGACCACCTGAGCCGCAGCCCGCCCATCGAAGAGGACGACTGGGAGATCACCACCGGCGATGCCGTGCCGATGGGAAGCGATCCGCTGGTGCTGGTCGCCGAGGACAATGCGGTCAACCAGATCGTGTTTGCCCAGATCCTCGAGGGGCTCGGCTTTCGCTTTGTGATCGCGTCGGACGGCGAGGAGGCAGTCCGCCTCTGGCAGGAGCTCGAGCCGCAGATCGTGCTGATGGACGTTACCCTGCCGGGGATTTCGGGATACGATGCCTGCCGGCGCATCCGCGATCTCGGCCGATCGTCCGGCCGGACGACGCCGGTGATCGGTGTTCTCGCCCACGCCTTCGAACGCGACCGGGAAGACTGCCTCTCGGCGGGGATGGATGACATCCTGCAGAAGCCTCTGAGCTCCGAGGCGATCGAGGCGATCTTCCAGCGCTTCATTCCCGGCTATATCGCGTTTTCGCCGGTCTGAGCCGCCGTCAAGCCCCCCCAAAGTTGGGGAGGTGGAAACACCCAAGATCGCGAAAATGCTATTATTTTTTTAATCATTCACCCACATCCTGACGGTCGTAACAAGAGGTTCTCAGGATATCGTCGATGCCGCCGGCCGATCCGACATTGCCGCAGGTAAGCCAGAACGAGCTTCAGGCGATGGCCTACACCGACCAGCTCACCGGGCTCGGAAACCGCTATCGCCTGCGCGACAAAGTGCGGACGCTCGCGGCCGAACGTGCCGACGACCCGGCGCCCTTTACCGTCGCCCTCGTCAACCTGGACGGCTTCAAGCCGATCAACGACCTGTTCGGAACGGTGGCCGGCGACGAAATCCTCTGCCAGGCGGCCCACCGGCTGAAGGCCTGCATTCCCGACGGTGCAACCGTCACCCGGCATGACGGTGACGAGTTCGCGGTCGTGCTCCCGCTGATCTTCGAGCGGGTATCCGCGGAGCGGGTGGGGCAGATGATAAAGGACGTGTTGTCCGCCCCCTACGATCTCGGCGACCGCAACGTCCGGCTTTCGGCCTCGCTCGGCTTTGCCATCTATCCCTTTGCCGGTGCCGACTTCGAGGAACTGATGAAGAGCGCGGAAACGGCGCTCTATCGGTCCAAGCGGCGGGGCCGCGGCCAGATCACCGTCTATTCGAGCGAGATCGCCCAGGAGATGCGGCGTTCCACCCAGCTCGAACAGGCGCTGCGCAACGCGATCATTTCCGACAATGTCGAAGTCCACTTCCAGCCGATCGTCAATCTCGCCGACGGCCGGGTGAAGGGCTTCGAAGCGCTCGCGCGCTGGATCGATCCCGATCTCGGCTTCGTCTCGCCGGCGGTCTTCGTGCCGCTCGCCGAAGAACGCGGCTTCATCGACATGCTTTCCGAGACGCTGCTGCGCAAGGCGGCGGAGGCTACGCTTGCCTGGCCGCGCGACCTCTTCCTCTCCTTCAATCTGTCCTCGGCACAGCTGATGGACCCGCGCACCACCTACAACACGCTCTCGATCCTCAACAGCGTCGGCTTCGATCCGCGCCGGCTGGAGCTCGAGATCACCGAGACGGCGGTGATGACCTCCGCCGATACGGCCGCACGCATCATCAACGAGCTGCGCGAGCTCGGCATCCGCATATCGCTCGATGATTTCGGCACCGGACAGTCGAGCCTCGGGCGGCTTCGCGATTTCACCTTCGACAAGGTGAAGATCGACAGGGCCTTCGTTTCCGCCATCATGACGGACCGCACCTCCGAACACATCATCAAGGCGATCGTCACCATGTGCGAGGGTCTGGACCTGGCGGTCGTAGCGGAGGGTATCGAGACGGTCGCCGAGGCGAAGAAGCTGCGCGACCTCGGTTGCGGCATGGGGCAGGGCTATCACTTCGGCAAGCCGATGGATCAGGCGGCAACCCTGCGCTACCTCCACGATCATTATCATGAGTTTGCGATTCTCGACCGCGAGCGGCTCGGAGCGACGGCGCCCGGCGTTGCGCCCGAGGCCTGATCTCGTCTGCAGACACGACGAAGGGCGGCGTCGCCGCCGCCCCCATTCGAACCAGTCACGTCACTCGTTCCGGGATCAGTTGTTGTCCGTCGACGAGGTGGTGGTGCTGTCCGTCGGTGTCATCGTGCTGTCGCTCGCCGACTTCTGGTCGTCGAGGGTCTGGAATTCCGGCGCGGCCTTCAGGGCGTCCGCCGTTTCCATCGTCGTCAGCTTGACGTCGTTCGAGTCAGCCTCGTGGGTGATGGTGATCTTGTCCATCGGCACCGCGACATCCTTCTCGCCGATCCCGAGGAAGCCGCCGACACCGACCACAGCAGCGACGATGCCGCCCTTTTCTTCAATGATGAGGTCGTTGATGTCACCGATGTTCTCGTTCTCGGCGTTGTAGATCGGCTGACCGATGAACTCGTTTGCGCTGACCTGCGTGTCGGTCTGCTGGGTCAGGTATTCACCGGTCGCGCCGGTATTGGCGGCGCTGGTGTCCGGCGCCGGCATCGTCTTGGTCGTCGGCTCGGTGGTTGTACCCGGGTCAGCCGGGGTCTGCATGCCCGGCGTTGCCGGGGCGGCCGGCGTGGTCGCATCCTGCGCGAAGGCGACAGGTGCTACTGCCGAAGAACCCAGCAGCAGTGCCGCGGCCGCAATGTTCAGGGACTTCTTCATGTCGAACCTACCTTTCTCACTCGTTGGACCGTGACGCGCCCCCGATTTTGGCGCCGCGCCGGTTCGAGTGAAAAATGCATAGGGGAAACAATCGTTCCCGAAAAAGGCGGCAGGATTTCTTTTGCCTGCCAGGGAACAAAAGGCGCCCGCGAGAGTGTACGGGCGCCCGCGCATTCCTCAGAGACGGAAGAGCGGTTCGTGGCGTCCTGCGACCGTGATGCCCAGATCGAAGGTCGTTCCGGAGAGCGGATCTTCGGCACGGCCCGCTGCGTCTAGTCCCTCGTGGCAGGAGGTGACGAACAGGCGATCCGCCGCCTTCCCGAAGAAGGCGGGGCAGGTGACCCGTCGCGTCGGCATTTCGTAACGCGCGAGATGCGTGCCGTCCGGGGCGTAGCGATCGACGCAGGCACCGTCCCAGCGGGCGTTCCAGATCGTGCCCTCGGCGTCGCAGACCGATCCGTCGAAGACGCCCCGCATCGATGTGCCGTCGACCAGCACGCTCGCAGGTCCGACCGGCAGGCCGGTTGCCGGGTCGAGCGGGATGCGCATCAGGTGGTTCACCTTCGAATCGGTGTAGTAGCCGGTCGCTCCGTCCGGGGAGAAGCAGATGGCGTTCGGAATACCGATCCTGTCAATGATCCGCGTCACCGTCGTGCCGGCGACGTGATAGATCGCCCCGGCCTCCGGCTCGGCCTTCTTGCTCATCGTGCCGATCCACAGCGCGCCAGAGGGATGCACGCGACCGTCGTTGGAGCGGTTTCCGGGTTTCTCCGGCTCCAGTTCCGCGTGGCGCGTGAGCGTGCCCGTGGCGACGTCACGAAGGAAGAGCCCTTCGTCGGACGCGATTAGTTGCCGGCGGTCGTCGATGAGCGCAAGCACGCTGCCCATGAAGGGAAGCGCATGGGAGCGGCGTTCGCCGGTCTCCGGGTCGTATTCCCAGAGCCGCTTGCCCAGAATGTCGAACCACCACGCCCGCCCGTGCAGGAAGTCCCAGACGGGACCTTCGCCCAGCTCGTGGCACTCGTCGCAGAGGACTTTGCCCTGGAAAGGATGGGTCTCGGTCACGTTGCTGTTCCTCCGTGGTTGCTGTTGCATGATCGCTTGGACTGCATGCGGCGTTTGTTGGCTTCTAAAACGGTTTGCTACAAAAATTGGTCGCCGCGCTGGACGGGCGATGCCTTCTGCGCTTATTGTGCACGCGGGGGACAGTCAATCGACATCGCAGTGCCTGCCGCGGGAACTCTTCCGCCGTCCGCCAAATCGTAGTCGTTCAATCTGCATGGCTTTAGAAGGGGTGTAAGGCTGGCCGCGGGGGTAGACGCGTTTCCCAAGGCAAATTTTTGATAAGCGTCAATATGTTCGGCACTGGGGTGCAGAACCTGGAGTTTCGTGGGGGAGCTCTGAACTCGGATTTTGCCGTGTTGTGGGGGTGAGGATCGGCTTCCGGCCGGGTCCTCCTGTTTCGTGCTCGAAGAAAACAAATGATGACGACATTGGAATCCGTTGCGAGAGCGGAAAGGGTTGCCGGCTTTGTCAGTGAACTGACGGGCTTCAAGGCTCAGTTCGATCTCTTCCGTTTCATGAGGCGCCTCACCGAGAGCTACGGTGCGCGGGCCTTCATGGTCATGAACATGCCCGGGGCGACATCGCTCGACATCGCCAACAACTCCATCATCACCAACTGGCCGGCCGATCTGATCAACGAATACGATCAGGTTCCGCTTCTCGCGACGAGCCCGATCATGCGGCGGCTGCGCAATTCGTCGGCTCCGTTCAGCTTCGACATCGACAGCGTCGTGCGCGAACGTGACGCCCGCACCACCGGCGTCGCAAAATCGCTCTTCGAGCGTTTCCGTATGACCCGCGGTGCCTATTTTCCAGTGCACGACGCGCATGGTGCGCGCGGTGCCATTTCCTTTTTGGGCGACCGGGTGCCGTTTTCCTCCCAGGAGATGATGGAGCTCACCTATCTCTCCGTTCACGTCTTCAACCGGCTGACGGAGATCAGGGATCTCGACAGCCGCGGGACAGGCGCGCTGACCGATCGCGAGATCGACTGCCTGAACTGGACGGCGGCCGGGAAGACCAGCGTCGAGATCGCCGAAATCCTCAATCTCTCCGAACACACGATCAACCATTACCTGAACCGGGCGACGAAGAAGCTCGACACCGTGAACCGCACGCAGGCTGTCGCCCGGGCGCTCCGGCTCGGCCTGATCAAGTAGCCGCCGTGTCCGTGCCCGTGCCGGTAAATTGTGCAGGGCACAATCGCCTGGCTAAAAATTTGGGCGCTGCACACTGAGTGCCGGCGCGCGCTTCGGCCGACAATGTCCGAATACCCACGTTTCCGCCCCTTTGGGCAAGCTGGCACGCCTTATGCATCGAAGCAGCAGGTCCAGAGGGGACTGAACGAGGCGCCCGCCAAGAGGCGTCTTTGAAAAGCGGAAGCCGCCGGTTCGTGGAAGCAGCGCCGAGGAAGAGCGCGCCGATCGATCCGGCGGCTTTCCCGTTTCCGGATGCCGGCGTTCCTTCGGCCGGGATGTGCGCGACCCGCGTCGGTCCGTCGCGGTTTCACCTGTTTCGCGCAGTTTACGGTTGGCGTCCGGCTGCCGCTCGACTATCTACGCTTCAGGCAAGTTAAAGCGAGGCAGGCATGGCTGGGTTCACGCGCGAACAGGTTCTTGAAACGCTGAAGTCGGTCCGCGGACCGGGTTTCGATCGCAACATCGTCGATCTCGGCATGGTGTCGGACGTCTTCATTTCCGACGGGAAGGTCTACTTCTCGATCACGGTCCCGGCGGACCGCGCCCAGGAGCTTGAGCCGTTGCGCCTCGCCGCCGAGCGGGCGGTCAAGGCGATGCCGGGTGTCAAGGGCGCGCTGGTCAGCCTCACGGCCGAACGCAAGGCCGGATCGGCTCCTTCGGCACCCCCGCAGGGCGCGGGTCATGCCCATCATGCACCCGGACAGGCGCAGCCGCAGCGTCCCGCCAAGGCCGGGATTCCCGGCATCAAGGCGATCGTCGCGGTCGCCTCCGGCAAAGGCGGCGTCGGCAAGTCGACGACCGCGGTCAACCTGGCACTTGCGCTCAAGGCGAACGGCCTTTCCGTCGGCATTCTCGATGCCGACGTCTACGGCCCGTCGATGCCGCGGTTGCTCGGCATCACCGGCAAGCCGAAGCAGATCGACGGGCGGACGATCGTGCCGATGGAGAATTACGGTCTGAAGGCGATGTCGATGGGCTTTCTCGTCGACGAGGGAACGGCGATGATCTGGCGCGGTCCGATGGTCCAGTCGGCGCTGATGCAGATGCTGCGCGAAGTCGCCTGGGGCGATCTCGACGTCCTCGTCGTCGACATGCCGCCGGGCACCGGCGACGCCCAGCTGACCATGGCCCAGCAGGTGCCGCTTTCCGGCGCCGTGATCGTCTCGACGCCGCAGGATCTCGCGCTCATCGACGCCCGCAAGGGTCTCAACATGTTCAACAAGGTCGAGGTGCCGGTGCTCGGGATCGTCGAGAACATGAGCTATTTCATCGCGCCCGATACCGGCGCCCGCTACGATATCTTCGGACACGGCGGTGCGAAGGCGGAGGCCGAGAAGATCGGCGTGCCGTTCCTCGGCGAAGTGCCGCTGACCATCGAAATTCGCGAGACATCGGATGCCGGTACGCCGGTCGTCGTGTCCCACCCCGACGGGCCGCAGGCGAAGGTCTATCGTGATATCGCCGAGAAGGTCTGGCAGCAGGTCGGCGCGCGCGCCGGGCGACAGGCGCCGTCGATCGTCTTCGAATAGGAAACCGCGCAGGCTCCGGTGTGGGCGTCAGCCGAAGGCTGCCGCCGCCCCGGGGGGAGAAGGGGCGGCGGCAGGGTGCCAAGACCGCTTTACTTCTTGATTGCGATCTTGCGCTCCTTGGGAGCCGAACCGGGTTTCTTCGGCATGGTGACGGTCAGGACGCCCTTGTCGAATTTCGCGCTGACCGCGGCTTCATCCACGCTGGCGGGCAGGCTCATCGAACGCTGGAAGCTGCCGTAGCGCCTTTCGACCAGACGGTAGTTGTCCTTCTCGTCCTTCTTTTCGAACTTCTTTTCGCCCTTGAGCGTCAGGACGCCGTTCTGAATGGAGACGTCGACATCGCTCTCGGAGATGCCCGGCAGTTCCGCCGTGAGCGTGATCGCGGTGTCGTTCTCCGCAACGTCGATCGACGGCGCCAGGAGGCCTTCGGTCTTGTCGCCTCCCTTCAGGAGACCGCCGCGACCGAAGAAACCGTCGAACACCTTGTCCATTTCCTTGCGGAAATCGGCGAAGGGATTGTCCGACCAGAGGCTTGGAAGAGAACCAGAAGACTTTTCGTTCATTGCATCCTCCTTTGGCTTTTCACCCACGGACAGAATACTACGGATCGTGTTTCAGTGATCCTTGATTTAGGTCAAGCTTGAATAATGGCGGAGGTGTCGGGCGACGAAACCTGCCGCCGCTTCGGTTTCCGAACGCGGACCGGACGGCGCCTGTTTCCACAGCGCGGCGGAACAAGAATATGGCCCTTGCCATCCATGGGGCAGTTGTGATTGTCTCCGCCGTCGGAGCGGCCGGACCCTCCGGAGCTGAAAGGCGTCTCGATTGATCAGAGCGTGCCGCAACCGCGGAAATGCGGAAATTATCCTGCCGGGCGAGCCCCCGCAGAGTCTCCACCCCGATATTCTCTGGCTCGACCTGGTCAATCCCGATCGCGAGGAGGAGTTGCTGGTCGAGAGGCTGCTCGGCATCCCGTTGCCGACGCGGGACGAGTTGAAGGACATCGAACCGTCCAGCCGGCTCTACGTGGAGGAAGGCGGCGTCTACATGACGGCCTCCCTGGTGTGGAAGGTCGAGACGGGCCTACCTGAACTGACGGACGTGGCCTTCATCCTGACCGGCAACCGGCTGGTGACGATCCGTTACGCCGAGCCCAAGTCCTTTGCGCTGTTTACCGCCGCCCTGCACCGCACGGGGGTCAATTACCGCACCGGCGCCGAACTCATGGCACGCCTCCTCGAGACGAT
>DATGWU010000066.1:0-9211 GCA_035299345.1 Rhizobium sp. | reverse complement strand
ACGCCGGCGCACCCACCATCGCCATGCCACGATTGAGCGGCTTGGCGAATCTCGTACAGCATTACAGCGAACCCGCAAACGTCCTGTTCCGCGGTGGCCGCGTTCGGATGATCGCCGCCGGCTATTACACCGTTAGCGGCCTTTCGCAGCATGTGCGCCTTGGAGAGTTCGTCGCACACCAAAGCGCAACCGGCGTCCACATGGGCGAAGTCGTGCGCGTGGAACCGGATCTCATCTATGTCTGCCCGATCGAGCCGGGCGAACCGATCGGCGTGGACGACGTTGTGCTCCGCGTCGGCGAATTCCGCCTGGCACCCGACGCAAGCTGGTGCGGCCGGACGATCAGCTCGCTATGCCGGCCGCTCGACGGCAAGGGCTCACTCAAGCAAGGCGCGCAGCACCGGTCGATCACCAGCCCGCCGCCGCCGTCCATGTGCCGCAGCAGGGTCGACAAGCCTTTCCGCACCGGCGTGAAGGCCGTCGACATTTTCACGCCCCTATGCTTCGGACAGCGCCTCGGCATTTTTGCGGGTTCCGGCGTCGGCAAGTCCACCCTGCTCTCCATGCTGGCCAAGGCTGACGCCTTCGACAAGGTGGTCATTACCCTCGTTGGCGAACGCGGGCGTGAGGTTCGGGAGTTCATCGAGGATACTCTCGGCGACAACATGGCGAAGTCTGTCGTTGTGGTGACCACCAGCGACGAGAGCCCGATGCTTCGCAAGATGGCACCTCTGGTGGGGATAACCATCGCCGAGCACTTTCGCGATCAGGGTGACAACGTGCTGTTCATCGCCGACAGCATAACGCGGTTCGCCCATGCGATCCGCGAAGTCGCCATCGCTGCCGGCGAACCGCCGGTCGCGCGCGGCTATCCCGCTTCCGTCTTCACCGAAATGCCGAGACTGCTCGAGCGGGCCGGCCCGGGACTTGAAGGATCCGGCACGGTCACCGCCATTATCTCCATTCTGGTGGACGGCGACAACCATAACGATCCGATCGCCGATTCGACTCGAGGCATCCTGGACGGCCACATCGTGCTCGACAGAACAATCGCCGACGAAGGCCGTTATCCCCCGATCAACCCGCTGTCGTCGATATCACGCCTTTCGCGTAAAGCTTGGACATCGGATCAGGAAAAGCTTGTTTCGCGTCTCAAGACGCTCATCCACGCTTACGAGGAAACCAAGGACTTGCGCCTGATCGGCGGATACAGGCCCGGCACGGATGCGGATCTCGACATGGCCGTGAAGCAGGTTCCGGTCATCTATGACGTCATCAAGCAGTCGCCCGGCGACCGCGTGGTCATCGACGCCTATACTGAACTGGCCAATGCCCTTCGCGCGTCTCTCGCGCCGGCCAACCAGCCGAACACCAACCTCAGGCGAGGTGCGTAATGGACATGCTCGATATCGACGAACGAGAACAGCCGACGGCCGACAACCGGGAGGCGGACAAATCCTCCAGGATCGATCGCTGGCTAGTCGGCGGCATTATGGTGGTGGCAGCTGCGGCGGCCGCCTTCCCATGGTACGTCTTCTTCAATCCCGACAAGTTCGGTGTCAGCGTCGCCGGATGGGAGTCACTGCGGGATCTGCCGCAAGGAAAGGGCGGGGGAGTTGCGGTAGGAGATCCCTCCAGCGAACAGCCGACGGTAGAAAGTACCGCAAACGCCCACCCCTCCATCGATGCCGATCCGCTGGTGACCGCGACGGTTTCGCAACTCGGGCGAGACGGCAAGGCAGGCAAGCCCGAAGGGGTTCTGCAGCCATTCCCCGGAGGCGGTAATCTGCGGCTTCTTCATGTTGCGAACGGGCGGGCCCTCATCGAGGACAGTTCCGGCATATTCCTGGTGCAAGTCGGCTCCATCCTGCCGGACAATTCCCGGCTCGCGGCACTGCGCGAGCGGGACGGCAAATGGGAAATCGTGACCTCCACCGGCAAGGTATACGGCGAATGAGGCACAAAGCGTGGGATCGGGACAGACAGGCATGCGGCCGATTCAGCCTCACGCAAGGCAATCAACCTAGATTTTCTGCTGAAATACAACGTTCAGGTGCGGGCGCAAAATGAACATCATAATCGGACTTGTTATCACCTTCGGCTGTATCATCGGCGGCTATATGGCCATGGGTGGGCATATCGAAGTCCTCATTCAGCCTTTCGAACTGATGATCATCGGTGGTGCCGGACTCGGCAGCTTCATAACCGCGAACCCGATCAAGGTGGTGAAGGATTCCGGCAAGTCCATCGCCGAGGCGTTCAAGAATGCCGTTCCGAAGGAACGCCACTATCTCGACGTCCTCGGCGTGCTCTATTCGCTGATGCGCGATCTTCGAACCAAGTCCCGCAACGAGATCGAAGCTCACATCGACAACCCCGACGAATCGTCGATCTTCCAGGCGGCTCCGTCGGTTCTGAAGAACAAGGACCTGACCGCCTTCATCTGCGACTATGTTCGCCTGATCATCATCGGAAACGCCCGTTCCCATGAGATCGAAGCGCTGATGGACGAGGAAATCAACACGATCCTTTACGACAAGATGAAGCCCTACAATGCGATCGTGGCCATGGGCGACAGCTTCCCGGCGATCGGTATCGTGGCGGCAGTTCTCGGCGTCATCAAGGCGATGGGCAAAATCAACGAATCGCCGGAAGTTCTTGGCGGCCTGATCGGCGCTGCACTCGTCGGCACCATGCTCGGGATCGTTCTCTCCTACTGCCTGAGCAGCCCGCTGGCTGCACAGATCAAGTCGGTGCGCACCAAGCAGCATCGCCTCTACATCATCGTCAAGCAGACACTGCTCGCCTACATGAACGGTTCTGTGCCGCAGGTCGCACTCGAATACGGTCGCAAGACCATCTCCTCGCATGAGCGTCCGTCCATCGATGCCGTCGAGCAGGAAATGATGAATCCCGGCGGCGAGAACAAGGCAGCGGCATGACGATGGCGATGACCGAGAACAAGCGGGGGTCGGCAATGGACAAGGCTCTGCTCGCGCGCCTCACCGGGGGACTGGGCGACAGGAAAACCGTCGAGAAACTCTGCGGCGATTTCGGCCATCTCTTCACCGAGTTTCTGCCGGACGTATTCCAGAGCGAAACCGGTCTGCAGGTCGAGGTCCATTACAACGGTCACGAGGCCGGCCTGATGAGCGAACTCATCGCCGAACTCGGCGACAACGTTGCGCTGGCGGACGGATCACTGCGCAACTGGAGCCCCAACTTCGTCATCGGTTGCGATAACGCCTTCATCATCACGCTGATGGAGAACCTGCTGGGGGCTCTTCCAGAAACGATCGAGGAGCCGATCCGGCGTCCTCTTTCCCGCATAGAGCTCGACCTCTCCGTCATGGTGACCGGCAAGATCGCCAGCGTTCTGCGTTCGGGTATCGACGTGCCGGGCTCCTTCGAGCCGCAACTCGGACGCCCGCACAACGCCGAGGACCGTCCGAAGCTGGAGGAAGATTACGTCGACGAGTACGGCGCGGTGGTAAAGATGGGCGTCGAACTCGGCCCCGTCGCCTCCGAATTCTATGTGATCATCCCGCAGAAGGCCCTGCTGAAGACGGTGGTCACGGTTCCGAAGTCGAGAAACCAGGCGGGCCAGAGCCGCAAGGAATGGGCCGAACAGATGGCCGAGCAGGTTCGCCGCTCTCAGGTGAAGCTGCAGGCACGAATTCTGCTGCAACCACTGACCCTCGACACGATCTCCCGCCTGGCGGTGGGCGACGTGATCGCCTTTCACGATCGCGGCGACGTCATGGTCGACGTCAGCGCCAACGGCAAGAATCTCTATCGCTGCGAGTTCGGGCGGGCGGGCGAGCACTACACGGTACGCGTCAAGGACAACGTCAGCAGCGAAGACGAAATCCTGAGACATCTCATGGGCTAGCACATCAACGCTTCACCAAGGCAGGCTGAGGCAAGTTTCGACAGGAATTATGACTGCATGGCTACTAAGAAAACACCCGTACCCGATGAAGACGCGCTGTCCATGGTGACGTCTGACGACGCCTTCGACCAGGCGGTCGACGACCTGCGCGGCGTCCTGAAGAGTGATTCGGAAGGCACGCTGCCCGACTTCGGCAGCGATTTCTCCGCTTCGCCGATGGACACGGCCGATCTTTCCGCCTTCGAACCGGACCTCGGCGGCTTTCCCGCCGCCACCCCGGCCGCGGTGAGCGACTTCGGCGCCGATACCTTCGGTGGCGACTTCGACGACGCACCGCTCACGGCCCAGCCACAGCCCGGCAGTGCCCTGACGGGCAACCTCAACCTCATCATGGATATCCCCATTGATGTCGAGGTCATCCTGGGCGCGAGCAAGATGCCCGTCTCCGGCCTCATGAACCTCGAGGAAGGGGCGATCATCACGCTGGACAAGAAGATTGGTGAACCTGTCGACATTACGGTGAACGGCCGACGCATCGCACGCGGCGAAATCACCGTGCTCGAAAACGACGATACCCGCTTCGGCGTCAAGCTGATCGAAGTAATCGGCAGCAAGACGCCCTGACCCATGACGGGCCAGAGAGGAAAAAGACCATGATGGACTTTGACGACTTCGGCAGCAACCTACCTGGACCCCCCCTTTCCCAGGCGGACAAGGCTGCGGCCGTCCTGCTGGCGATGGGCAAGGGCGTCGCCGGCAAGCTGCTGAAGTACTTCACCCAGGCCGAACTGCAGACCATCATCGCATCCGCCCAGACGCTGCGCTCCATTCCGCCGGACGAACTCAACCAGCTGGTCAACGAGTTCGAGGACCTTTTCACCGAAGGTGCCGGCCTGATGGACAACGCGAAGGCCATCGAGAGCATCCTCGAGGAAGGACTGACGCCGGAGGAGGTGGATGGCCTGCTCGGACGGCGCACGGCGTTCCAGACCTACGAGGAGTCGATCTGGGACCAGCTGCAGGATGCCGATCCCGATTTCATCGCCAAGTTCCTGATGCGCGAGCATCCGCAGACGGTCGCCTACATCCTGTCGATGCTGCCGTCCTCCTTCGGCGCCAAGGTGCTCCTGAAGCTGCCGGAGAGCCGGCGCGCCGACGTCATGAACCGCACAGTCAACCTGAAGAACGTCAGCCAGAAGGCGGCGCAGATCATCGAGAACCGCGTGCACGAATTGATCGCCGAGATCGAGGCGGAGCGCAATTCGGTGGGCTCGGCGAAGGTCGCGGACCTGATGAACGAGCTCGACAAGCCGCAGGTCGACACGCTGCTCAACTCGCTGGAGACAATCAGCAAGTCGGCGGTCGAGAAGGTACGGCCGAAGATCTTCCTCTTCGAGGATCTGCTCGCCATGCCGCAGCGCAGCCGCGTGCTGCTCCTCAACGACGTCTCCGGAGACGTGCTCACCATGGCGCTACGCGGCGCCTCGATGGAAATCCGCGAATGCGTGCTTTCCGCGATCAGCCCGCGTCAACGTCGCATGATCGAATCGGATCTGGCGACGGGCACCACCGGCATCAATCCGCGGGAAATCGCAATCGCCCGGCGCGCTGTGGCACAGGAGGCCATCCGGCTCGCCAATTCCGGTCAGATCCAGCTCAAGGAAGCCGAAGGCGATGCCCCGCAGGCCGCCTGATGCGGCCTTGCTGTTGAAAAGCCTAGCTGCCCGCCCAGGTCCGATTGAACGGGACCGGGCGGGCGGCTAGCGTCGTCTATCCCGATCAGCGCGCATTCGGCGACCCCACGCCGCCTCGACGGGCAATGACGAACAAGGACACCGGGCTTGTCTGACGATCAAGACAAAGAAAGTAAAACAGAGGCCCCGACAGAGAAGAAGCTCCGGGACGCGATCGACAAGGGCAACGTGCCTACCTCGCGCGAGCTGACTATCTTTGCGTCGATGCTTGCATTCTATCTGTATCTTGTATTTTTCTTGCCGTCGGGCGTCGCCCGGCTCGGCGTGGGCCTTAGGGACCTGTTCGAACAGCCAGATCAATGGAAGATCGCAACGGCCACCGATGTCGTCTCGCTGTTTACTCACCTGGCATGGGAAATGGGAGCGCTGTTGCTGCCTGCCGTTATCCTGTTCGTGCTGTTCGGTGTCGGCGCGAACGTTGTCCAGAATATGCCCCAGTTCGTTCTGGAGCGAATCCGGCCACAAGCGTCTCGTGTCTCGTTTTCGAAGGGATGGCAACGAACATTCAGTGCCGTCGGTATGGTCGAGTTCGGCAAGTCGCTGTTCAAGATCGTTATCGTCTCAACGATCATGGCATTCGTGCTGAGATCGGAGTATTTCAGCGCCCTCGACGCCATGTTTTCAGATCCGCAGGTCATCTTCGTCAAGATAATGATCATTATGAAGCGGATCATGCTCGTGATCCTGCTCTCAACCGCCATCCTCGCCGCCATCGACTACTTCTGGACACGCCATCACTGGTTCACGCAGATGCGGATGAGCAAGCAGGACGTCAAGGACGAAATGAAGCAGACTCAGGGCGACCCAATCGTCAAGTCGCGCCAGCGGTCTGTCGCGCGCGATCGCGCCCGCCGACGGATGATGAAGAACGTACCGCGCGCGACGCTCGTCATCACCAATCCAACGCATTACGCCATCGCTTTGCGCTATGTGCGCGAAGAGAACGACGCTCCCGTGGTTGTCGCAAAAGGGCAGGACCTCATCGCCCTCAAGATTCGCGAGATCGCTCAACAGAACAACATTCCGATCTTCGAAGAGCCGCCACTCGCCCGCGCATTGTTCGCGCAGGTTCCGGTAGATGGCGTCATCCCTCCCGCTTTCTACAAGGCGGTCGCCGAACTCGTACATCGCATCTACGCGGCAAGGTCGGGCAAGAAGCGCACGCACTGACCTGTGCCACGCGGTCGTCGCGGAGATCGCCGAGCGCTGTCAGGTGATGTAGCCGAGCCGAATCGCCTTTGCGATCGCCTGGATGCGATTGACCGAGTCGAGCTTGATGGTCGCCGAACCGAGATAGGCATTGACGGTGTGAACGGAAAGACGGAGCGCATCGGCGATCTCTTCGCTGATGCGACCGTCGCCCGCGAGTTGCAGGCAGGCGATCTCGCGATCGCTCAGCGTCTCGGCGGGCTGCGTGCGCCGCTCGTCCAGAGACAGAAGGTCGGTCATGATCTTGCAGGTGCGGGAATGAACGTCGATGATCCGCTCCCCCGCGATATCGACGCCTCCGGCGATCGCAAAAAGAACGTAGCCATTGCCCGAGGCGCCCAGCCGCACGGGGAAGGCGATCCCCGAATACGACAGCACGCGCGGCTGCAACTGCTCCACGAAGACGGAAAAATCCGACGTGTCGGCAGAGCTCGTGTCATCGGCAGCGCTCCAGCTGAGCGGCAACAGAGAGCTTTCGAGGTGCGAAAGAAGGATCTCGCCGTAATGTGCGAGGAGACCGTCGAGGCCCGCCGGGATCATGGTCGACCAATTGTCGATCTGAGCGACGAGCTTGCGTTTGCCGGGTACGCCGGAGCCTGCGATCTTGAGGACGGCGAAACCGTTGGCGCCGAGGCTCTTCTGCAGCGCGACGAGCTTCGGGAATATTTCTGCGCGCACGTTAATCTGTCGCGCGTGGCCGGCCTGCGCCTTGCCGGTGGGGAGCGGGTCTTGAGGGTATTTCATCGGCCCGCCCCTATACGAGATTGTTGCGCACGGCATAGGCGATCGCCTCGGACCGAGTCTTGGTCGCCGTCTTGCGCATCACGCTGGTGATGTAATTGTTGATCGTATTGCGCGAGATCCCGAGGATGGTGGCAATCTCGTCGCTGGTCTTGCCTTCGGCTATCCAGAAGAGGCATTCGATTTCCCGTTCCGTCAGCTCGAATTCACGATCCGCCCGCTGTCCCTTCCCGGCGGAGAGACTTACGCAATAGCCGCACAAGAGACCGACCTCTCGCAGCCTCTCCGGCGACAGTACGATCGTGTCCTCGTAAAGGAACATCAGCGACAACCGCGTGCGGCCCACATTGAAGGTCAGCGCACAGTATTCCCGACTCAACCCACGCGGAGCGTCGGCGTCGTCGGGAAGAAGCGCGAATCGCGGCTGCAGCAAGGAAAGGCATTTCTCGAGTTCGGTGGTGCGGGAATAGCTTAGAGCGAATTCGCGCTCCAGACGGCGCACCAGATCGAAAGGCCAGTTGGAGCAGACGACGAAATCGAGACCTTGCTCCTGGACGAGATCAAAGCGGGCGAGCAGGAAATGGTTCGCCCCGACGTAATCCGTCAGGAGATGCAGACTGCGCCCGATGCTGCCGCCTTGCCCAACCGACATGAGCCTCCGGAGAAGCTGCTCCCTGGTTTGAGGTCTGGTCGGGTCGTCCATGGCGGACATGGTTCGGTCTTGCTCCTTCCGAACCGCCCTAACCAACTCCGTGTCCATTGTGTTTCCCCCTTTCCGGGATGAAACGGCCTCGATGTACGCCCCCTCTATCTCCGGAAGGCCGCCCTCTCCCGGTGATTCGCATAGATGATTCGTCAAGCCGACGAATCACGGCAATGATAGAAGATAAATCCCGCCAGACCCAAACGCGCGTGCAGCGATTCCCCAACTTAACGACGATCGCATATACAAACCGTCACAAATCGCGCCCCGTCGGCGGCAGATGGTACGGCAAAGCCGCGCCGGGTGCCGGCGCGGCTGCGTTTCTTCCCGTTTTTTCGTGTCGTCAGGCGGCCTTGTCGACTGCCCACTTGCGAAGGATCTTGGCGGCGCGTTCTTCGCTGATCTCGACCATGCGGGAGAGACGCCGCTCGGGACCTTCCTTGACGCGGCGGTTGAAGCCGCCGTTCGGATCGTCGCCCATGGTGAGCAGGTCGTCGGTGCTGTCGAAGCCGAAGTCCGCACCGAAACCGTCCATGAGCGCGCCGCCGCCCACCGCCGGCGAGAAGTCGGGCAGTTCGAGGCCGGCTGCCTCTTCGCTGGCGCCCGCGAGCGCCGTAGCGCCGCCGCCGACCGAGCGGATCATCGGACGAATGCCCATCCAGACAATCAGGAAGGCTACGGCAACGAAGGCGAGCGAATTGATGATGCCGCCGATGTTGCGGCTCAGCATTTCCATGATGCCGGGGCCGGTCGCCGATTCTTCGAGAAGCTGGTTTTCCAGGAAGTCCATGGCCGTCAGGGTGATCACGTCGCCGCGAGCAGTATCCAGACCGGCCGCGGAACTGACGATCTTCTGCATTTCCGCGAGGTAGGCGTCGATCTTCGCCTGGTCGGCCGGGTCGCCGATCATTT
>DATGWU010000065.1:0-8450 GCA_035299345.1 Rhizobium sp. | reverse complement strand
TGGTAGCGGGCGCCCTCGAGCTCGACCTCGGAAGGCTTGCGCGAGCCGTCGCCATCCGTAATTGTGGACGCGCCGTAGGGCGAGCCGCCCTTGACCGCCTCGACACCCGACTGTCCCTGGAAGGCATAGGGCAGCCCGGCGACCACCATGCCATGGTGCAGGAGCGTCGGGATGAAGCCGAGGATGGTCGATTCCTGTCCGCCGTGCTGGGTGGCGGAGGAGGTGAAGACGGAGCCGACCTTGCCGACCAGTTTGCCGTTGAACCAGAGGCCGCCGGTCTGATCCCAGAAATTGCGCATCTGCGAGGCCACGGTGCCGAATCGCGTGCCGGCGCCGACGATGATCGCGTCGTAGTCGGCGAGTTCATCGACCTTCGCAATATCGGCCTTCTGATCCAGCTTGAAGTGGGAGTTTCTGGCAACGTCCGCCGGAACGAGTTCCGGCACCCGCTTGACGGTCACCTCCGCACCGGCCGACTTCGCGCCTTCGGCAACGGCGTATGCCATCGTTTCGATATGACCGTAAGACGAATAGTAAAGAACCAGGACCTTAGCCACGGAATGTCTCCTTCGTTGTGGGCGATCGCCCGTTTGCTGATCTCCATTTAGCACTCTGTCTCGGCGCGAAAAGACCACGGCGGCGAGACGCAGTGTTCACCATCCGCCACTGTTGCACCCGTGGCCGGCCATCGGTGTTTTCGTGAACGGATCAGCCCGGCTACGCTTCTCAAAGCGGGCGCGGCCGGCTAGATAGGAAGCGATCACCCCTTACCGGACGACCTCCATGACCGATGACATCAAGACGGCCGCCATGCTCGCGATCGGCGACGAACTCCTCTCCGGCAGGACGAAGGACAAGAATATTGGCCATCTCGCCGATGTTCTGACGCTCGCCGGCATCGACCTGAAGGAAATCCGCATCGTCGGCGACGAGGAAGACGCGATCGTCGAGGCGCTAAACGCGCTTCGCACGCGTTACGACTATGTCTTCACCTCGGGCGGAATCGGTCCGACTCACGACGACATCACCGCGGATGCCGTCGCCCGCGCCTTCGGGGTCCCCTGTTCCCACGACGCCGAGGCCATGCGGCTGCTCAGCGAGATGTATGCACGCCGGAACATGGAGTTCAGCGCCGCGCGCCAGCGCATGGCACGCATGCCGGAGGGAAGCCGTCACATCCCCAACCCCGTATCCACCGCGCCTGGCTTCATCATCGGCAACGTCTTTGTGATGGCCGGCGTACCGCAAGTCTTCCAGGCCATGGTGGACAACGTGATCGCCACCCTGCCGGCCGGCGTCCGTGTCCTCTCGCAGGTTATTCGCTGCCCCTACGGCGAGGGAGATATCGGGACTGCGCTCGCCGCGGTGCAGGACGCTCACCCTTCGACCAGCATCGGCTCCTATCCGAAATTCGACGGTGAGCGCTTCTCGACCGAACTCGTCGTGCGCTCGCGCGACAAGGACGCCCTCGAGGCGGCGGCCGCGGCGATCTCGGTGATGGTCGAGAAAATCGCCGAACAAAAACAGGCTATTCAGGCCGAACGAGGACATCCCGCCGAACCAGTCTGACTCGATCTTTTCTTCGTGACGCGGATTGACCGAAGTCAAGGAAGAGCGCCACAATCGCCTGCATAGAATTCTGACGCGGGGTTCTCCCGTGTCACCGCTGAGGAGGCAATCATGGCGTACAAGACCATTCTCGCTGTCCTGGACACTCCGAAGGACGCGCGGCAGATTACCGAATTCTCCCTCTCCATCGCCGAACGGTTCGGCGCCCATGTCATCGGCCTCCACGCGGAAGCCATTGCCTCCGTACCGCTCGTGGCGCCGATGGAAATCCCGGACCCCGCGACGGTGCAGGCGCTGCAGGACATGGCGCATGACGAGACGGTGACGATCGAACAGTTCTTCCGCGATCGTTGCGCGCGGGAAGGCATCTCCTACGAGTGGCGCAGTTTTCTGTCGTCGGCCGGCCTCAATGCAGCATCGCTGGTCGACAGCGCCCGCAGTTGCGACCTCGTGATCGCTGCACAAGGAGACGACAGCCTTCTCTCCGAAAGCAGATCAGAGCTGGAGCACTTCCTGTTTGAAAGCGGCCGGCCTGTCCTGCTCGTCCCCTACATCTTAAAGCAACCGAAGCCGATCAAGCGCGTTCTGATCGCCTGGAACGGTTCGCGCGAAGCGGCACGGGCGACCTTCGATGCCCTTCCCTTCCTGAAGAGCGCCGAGACGGTCGAAGTCTTCTCGGTCGAACCGCCGGAGCAGAGCGGTCGCTCCACCACGGTCGCCGGCGCGGAAATCGCCGCCACGCTCGCCCGCCACGGCATAAACGTAACCGTTTCGCAGGCAGCGACAGACGAGATGCCCGCTCCCGCAGCCATAGAGAACCGGCTGTCGGACAGCAGCATCGACCTTCTCGTCATGGGAGCCTACACCCACAAGCGGTGGTGGGAAGCGCTCTTCGGCGGCGTGACCCGAACCGTGCTCGATTCGATGACGGCACTCACGCTCCTCTCCCGCTGAGCAGGCGGCGCGGCGCCCTTGCCATGCGCCGGCAAAACCCGCTAATAGCAGCGGTCAAAGACGAAAGCCCCCGGGGGCGACATTCGCGCGGCGCCAACCGCGCGAATCGTGTTTTTGGCCTCGCGCCGACACGACGATGGTCGCTTCCAGCCCGGCCCGTCCGACAACCCGCCGGACCTCCGGCGCCTAACCGAACGTCTTGCGGAGTCCTCGAATGTCCCTCCCCGATAAAGCCTTTCCCGTTTCCTGGGATCAATTCCATCGCGATGCCCGTGCGCTTGCCTGGCGCCTCGCCGGTCTCAATCAGGAATTCCGCGCGATCGTCTGCATCACGCGCGGAGGGCTCGTTCCAGCCGCTATCATCTCGCGCGAGCTCAACATCCGCCTTATCGAGACGGTCTGCATCGCCTCCTACCACGACTACGTGAACCAGGGCGATATGAACGTGCTGAAGGGGATCACCGCCGACCTCACGGAGAACGGCGGAGAAGGCGTCCTGGTCGTCGACGACCTGACGGACACCGGAAAGACCGCTTCAGAGGTGCGGGCAATGCTGCCGAAAGCGCACTTCGCGTGCGTCTACGCGAAACCCAAGGGCGTACCGACGGTCGACACGTTCGTGACCGAGGTCAGCCAGGACACCTGGATCTATTTCCCCTGGGACATGGGCTTCACCTATCAGGAGCCGATAGCCAAGGGCCACAAGGGCTGATTTTCCCGAAGTTAGAACAAAAAGCGCCGGCGAACCCCGCCGGCGCTTTTCGTTTTTGGTTGGCTGAAAACTGGCGGACCGTCAGACCACCAGGAAATCCTGATAAGTCAACGCGAGACCTGCCTTCAGGTGCGCGAACATGATCCTGCCGCCTGCGGCACTGCCGTTCGAATCATAGTAGAGATTGCCGGTGTCGGTTTCGTAGATGATCCGGTCGTTGGAGTCGTGGGCGAGGCCTGCCGCGCTGGCGTAGAAGGCGGAGGACGCGAGTGCTCCGGTCTTCGTCAACGACTTGAACACTGCATTTTCCAGCCAGATCGTGTCGTCGGCGACGGAGAAGTCGCTGATCGTATCGACATTGCTCGAGGAATTCAGCGTCGTGTTGAAGACAAAGGCGTCAGCTCCTACGCCGCCCGTCAATTTGTCATTGCCGAGGCCGCCATAGAGCCGGTCTGTACCGACGCCCCCGTTGATGGTGTCGTTTCCGCCGACGCCATTCAGCACGTTGTTACCACCGTTTCCGTTCAGAATATTCGCCAGCCCGTTTCCGGTGCCGCTGATATTGCCTGAACCCGTCAAGACGAGATGTTCGACTGCAGTGTAGGAGACGAGCGACATGGTAACGGAGGCGTAGATCTTGTCGACGCCGCTCGCGTCGACAATCTTGTCCCCCGTTGCACTCATAATGTAGGTGTCGTTGCCGGCGCCACCATTCAGGGTGTCCGTCCCACCGCGGCCATCAAGGACATCGTTGCCGGAGCCGCCGGTCAGGACGTTTGCCGCGGCGTTGCCGTAGATCCTGTCATTGCCGGAGCCGCCGATCGCGTTCTCGATAATCGTGCCGCGGGCGATACCGAGATTGCCGACGAGCCCGGCGGTATCGGAATAAGTCTCGGGATTGAGATCGATCCGCTGTGCGACGCTCACCCAGCTGAAATCGATGGTATCGACTCCCCCGGTATCGACGATCGTCGCGGCAATCGGGTCCCCGCCGGCAAACGAGCTGTAGCTGTACGTCGTGTTTCCGGAATTGATGGCGGTCGTGCCGTAAAGGTCGCGGATCGCCAGCACGTCGGCAATCATCGGCGTGATGATCCAGGCGAAGTCCGCATCGACATAGGTGTTATCGTCCTGCGAGAAGTACGACATGATCGTCGCCTGCCAGGAATCGTTGAGATAGATGTTGTCAGTGCCGTAGGTGGCGCTTCCGTTGTAGGGACCAGCATGTCCGAGGCCGAGGGCGTGCCCGATCTCGTGAATGTAGGTCTGCATCGAATAGGTGTCTTTCGTCAAACCGTAGTAGTTGATCCAGTCGGTCGAGATGTTGACGTCGGACGAGATGATCGTGTTGCCGCTGGTCGTCGAACTGGACCAGGCTTCATCGCTGCCGGCATCGTCGAAGGTGATCTGCGCGGAACCGGTCGTGTAGGAGAACTTCAATCCCGACGCGGCAGTCCAAGCTGCGAGCGCCCATTTGGCGAACTGCTGGCCGGCCGCCGTCAAGGCCGCAATGTTGACGGTGATGGTCCCGCCGGCGCTGACGGCGAACTTGCGCCAGCTTTCCCCTTCGGAATTCCAGAAGCCGTCCGTCAGATATGCGGCAATCTGGTCGTTGGTGTAGACCGGCAGCGCGGCTTTCGTGACGGTTCCCGCAAACGATGTCGAGAAGGCGGCAAATGCGTCGTTCAGGCGGTCGGCCCCGTCTTCATCCTCTGACGTTGCGCGATGTTCCGAGCGGAACGCATCATCTGCGACTTGCAGGTCGTAGCTGCGCTCATGCATTTCGAAAGCATCAACGCTGTTCAGGCTTCTCGACATTTTCTCTACCCCCACGGTCAGAGCCGGTTGAAATCAATATCCGATACCTGCACCAGGTCGCGGGCGAACTTCGCGATCGTGCGTGCGTTCAGCGCAGCGTCCGAAATGCTGGTGCTAATGGTCGGGCCATGTGTAAAGCTCCCGCCGGATTGCCCCGCCCAGGAAAGCCTGCCGGAAATTCGCCGCTCGTCGAGCGCGGTGATTTCGAGGCGCACGGCGGACCCGGCCGGCGGAGCGGCCAAGCGCTTACGTACCTCGCCCTCGACAGAGGAACAGGCCAGCCGAAAATTTTCCGCCGCAACGACGCCTGTCCCCGCCTGACATTCGAAGACGAGTGATTCGGCATCCGCGTTGCCGGCCATCGACGTCACCACTACAAGGGGCAATAGCTTCCCGATCTTCCTCATAATCCGGCCCAACAGCTTACGACGCTAAGCTACGAGGCAGCCTTTAGCGGATCGTAAACGCGAACACTCGCGCATTCGTTGTGTCGTTATCGCATTCGCGCTCATCGTGCAACCACAAGCGCAGGCTAACGCACGATATCGACGCGATCGTGGATATCGTGCGGCGAGAACGTGACGGCCGGCCGCCCTTTGCGCCCTGCGGGCGTGGGATCGGGCGGAAAATACAAGTGATTCCATCGGGATCGCCACTTTCCCCGTTTTCCACAGATGAACACACAAGATGTGGTGTTAACCATTTCGGGGCAAACCAGCCCTTGACGGAATCGCCCGTTTCAAAGTTAATACATTCTTATGTTGCGGCGGCGGCTGGACCGGGATTAACGAGACCGGTTCGTTCCAGAAAAATCGCGATGCGAAGCGAGGGGGCAGTTCACATGAAGTGGGCGCAACCTGAAGGTATTCGTGCGCGAAATTTTCCGCCTAAACGCGACGCGGGGACTGGCGGAAATAAACTGTTAATACTATATTTAGTGTTTGCAGCCACATTCACCACAATATACAGGTCGATCATCACAGGAATGATTCACCTGAACAATATGAAGTGAGACCGGCTGCACGCGTCGAACCGAGTGGCCGGACGGGATTTGTCGCGCCGTCTGGCGCCGAACAACGAGGGACGAAGGCAGATGCGCATCGAACGCCGATTTACCAAGCCGGGTCAGTCGCCCTATGCGGAGATCGAATTCCGCAAGGCGGTGAGCGAAATCAAGAATCCCGACGGCTCGACGGTTTTCCGGGCTGCGGATATCGACGTGCCTGCGCAGTTCAGCCAGGTGGCGACCGACGTGCTGGCGCAGAAGTATTTCCGCAAGGCCGGTGTGCCGAAGATCGTCAAGAAGGTCGAGGAGAACGACGTTCCCTCCTTCCTGTGGCGGTCCGTACCGGACACCGAAGCCCTGAAGGCTCTGCCGGAGAAGGAACGTTACGGCGCCGAGTCCGATGCCCGCCAGGTCTTTGACCGTCTCGCCGGCACCTGGGCTTACTGGGGCTGGAAGGGCAAGTATTTTTCGTCGGAAGAAGATGCGCTGACCTTCCGCGACGAACTCGCCTACATGCTCGCCACCCAGCGCGTCGCACCGAATTCGCCGCAGTGGTTCAACACCGGCCTGCATTGGGCCTATGGTATCGACGGCCCCGGCCAAGGCCATTTCTACGTCGATCCCTTCACCGGCAAGCTCGTCAAATCGAAGTCGGCCTACGAGCACCCGCAGCCGCATGCCTGCTTCATCCAGTCGGTCGGTGACGATCTCGTCAACGAAGGCGGCATCATGGATCTCTGGGTGCGTGAAGCGCGCCTCTTCAAATACGGCTCCGGCACCGGCTCCAACTTCTCCTATCTGCGCGGCGAAGGCGAGAAGCTTTCGGGCGGCGGCAAGTCCTCCGGCCTCATGAGCTTCCTGAAGATCGGCGACCGGGCAGCGGGCGCTATCAAGTCGGGCGGCACCACCCGGCGCGCCGCCAAGATGGTCGTCGTCGACATCGACCATCCGGATATCGAGGAATACATCAACTGGAAGGTCAAGGAAGAGCAGAAGGTCGCCGCCCTCGTCACCGGCTCGAAAATGGTTGCCCGGCACCTGAAGGCGATCATGAAGGCCTGCGTCAATTGCGAGGCCGACAACGGAGACTGCTTCGATCCCAACAAGAACCCGGCCCTCAAGCGCGAAATCCGCGCCGCCAAGAAGGACCAGGTTCCGGAAAGCTACGTCAAGCGGGTCATCCAATTCGCCCAGCAGGGCTACAAGGACATGGAGTTCAAGACCTACGACACGGACTGGGATTCGGAAGCCTATCTCACCGTCTCCGGCCAGAACTCCAACAACTCCGTTTCCTTGAAGGACGACTTCCTGCGCGCCGTGGAGAATGACGGCACCTGGAACCTGACCGCCCGCAAGGACGGCCGCGTCATGAAGACGCTGAAGGCGCGCGACCTGTGGGAGAAGATTTCCTACGCGGCCTGGGCGTCGGCCGATCCGGGCCTGCACTTCAACACGACGATGAACGACTGGCACACCTGCCCGGCCGCCGGCCCGATCCGCGCGTCGAACCCGTGCTCGGAATACATGTTCCTCGACGACACGGCCTGCAATCTCGCCTCGCTCAACCTTCTGCAGTTCAAGGACGCGAAGACCGGCAAGATTGCGATCGGCGATTATGAACATGCCGTGCGGCTGTGGACAGTCGTGCTCGAAGTTTCGGTCATGATGGCACAGTTCCCGTCGCGCCAGATCGCCGAACTCTCCTACGAGTACCGCACGCTCGGCCTCGGCTACGCCAATATCGGCGGCCTCCTGATGTCGTCGGGCATCCCTTACGACTCCGCCGAGGGCCGCGCCATCTGCGGTGCGCTGACCGCGATCATGACCGGCGTTTCCTATGCGACGTCCGCCGAGATCGCTTCGGAACTCGGCCCCTTCCCGGGCTACCAGCCGAACCGCGACGACATGCTGCGTGTCATCCGCAACCATCGCCGCGCCGCCCATGGCATTTCCGAAGGCTATGAGGGTCTGTCGGTCGACCCGGTTGCACTCATCCACGCCGATTGCTCCGACCCGGCGCTCATCGCCCATGCGATCGCCGCCTGGGACAAGGCGCTGGAACTCGGCGAAAAGCACGGCTATCGCAATGCCCAGGTCTCGGTCATCGCCCCGACCGGCACCATCGGCCTCGTCATGGATTGCGACACCACCGGCATCGAGCCCGACTTCGCACTGGTGAAGTTCAAGAAGCTCGCCGGCGGCGGCTATTTCAAGATCATCAACCGTGCCGTTCCGGAAGCGCTGCGCACGCTCGGCTACTCCGAAAGCCAGATCGCCGAGATCGAGGCCTACGCGGTCGGCCACGGCAACTTCAACCAGGCACCGGGCATCAACCCCGGCGCGCTCAAGGCCAAGGGCTTTACGGACGAGAAGATCGCCGCCGTCAACGCC
>DATGWU010000064.1:0-2276 GCA_035299345.1 Rhizobium sp. | reverse complement strand
CGATCACCCGGCAAACATATTTCTGCTGCGCGGGATCATTGTCGGGACCCGCATGATACCGCGCAACCGCCATCGTCCAGGGCCAGCCTGAGCACTCCGTACCATTTCAATCTGCCGATCGGGCGACACATCTGGTAGAATATATAAGTTGCAAACAGGCGGTGGAGAATTCGAGCGTCTTTATTAAGGCCAAAGTGAAACTTGGCTGCTAAGGAAATGGCGAGTGTTATCCCGGAGCGTGAATCCCATGGCGTCGTTTGATGCGCTTCCTTCCCGAGGTTTCGAACGGCGCTCCTCGCGGTCGGCCGGAGCGGACCTCAGATGACCTTTGCTGCAAGCGAAACCGCCCGCCCGCCCCATCGGCCGGTCTTCGGATTTCCGGTCAGCAACATGAGCTGGCAGGAGGCGCTTGCGCACGTGAGCGATCTCGCCGCGTCATCGTCCGGGCACACCCAGATTTTCTTCCTCAACGCAAACAACGCCAATATCACGTTCGTCGACCCGGAATACCGCCGGGTGCTCGAGGGGCGTCTCATCCTGCCGGACGGGGTCGGCATGGACATCGCATCGAAGTCGTTCCACGGGGTACCGTTCGCGGCGAACCTCAACGGAACCGACTTCGTCCCGGCATTGCTCACCTACATGGCGGCGAAACGGCGCATCGGCCTCATTGGTGGCCACCCGGACGTTCTGTCGAAGGCCGCGGCGCGGCTGCGCGAACACAGCCCCTGGCACGAGATCATCGAGATCGCCGATGGCTTCTTCGACAAGGACGACAGCAACGCGGTGCTGCAGAAGCTCGCCGCCGCAAAGATAGACGTCCTGCTCGTCGCGATGGGAACGCCGCTGCAAGAAAAGTGGATCGGCCGTCACATCACCGAGGAACATGCCCGCGTGGTGATCGGGGTCGGCGCGCTCTTCGACTTTCTCGCTGGTCGGGTGCCGCGTGCACCGGAATGGGTGCGGCGGCTCCGATGCGAATGGGCCTACCGGCTCTGGATCGAGCCGAAGCGTCTCTGGTACCGCTATGTCGTCGGTATCCCGGTATTCCTCTTCAGGGTCATCCGGCACAAGACGGGCGCTGACCGTCAACACGATCCGGGACCGCCCGCAGCCTGACGGGCGGCGTCCTCGTGGGTGCGAGGAGCCCGCTTTCCGCTTGCAATTGCCGTTTTTTGACACCATAGGGCGGACACAGGCAAACGGCGCTACTTCCCGGACGCTAGCTTTGCCGGCAGCGAACCAACGTGAAGGGGATGAGCGTGACGACGGTTATTGACGGCAAGAAGGCGGCGGCTTCGGTCATCGAGGCGGTGGCGAGGGCGGCGACGGATCTGGAAAAGGATACCGGCAGGCGGCCGGGACTGGCCGTCGTCCTGGTCGGCACTGATCCCGCAAGCCAGACCTATGTCGCTTCCAAGAGCCGGACGGCGAAGGAGTGCGGTTTCACCTCGGTCCAGCACACCCTTCCCGAGGAAACGACCCAGGAAGCGCTTATGGCGCTGGTGGCGGAGCTCAATGCTGATCGATCGGTCGATGGTGTGCTCGTCCAGTTGCCGCTGCCGAAACACCTCGATTCGGAAAAGGTCATCCAGTCGATCCTGCCGGAGAAGGATGTCGACGGCCTGCACGTCGTCAACGCCGGTAAGCTCGCGACCGGAGACAGCGACACCGGGCTCGTTTCCTGCACGCCGGCGGGTGCGATGATCCTCGTCCGTTCGATCCATGGCCGCGACCTTTCCGGCCTCAACGCGCTTGTCATCGGCCGCTCCAATCTATTCGGCAAGCCGATGGCCCAACTCCTGCTCGCCGCAAACGCGACCGTCACCATCGGCCATTCGCGCAGCCGTGACCTGCCGGCGCTCGCGCGCAACGCTGATATCCTGGTGGCGGCCGTCGGCCGGCCGGAAATGGTCAAGGCCGACTGGGTGAAGCCCGGCGCGACGGTGATCGACGTCGGCATCAACCGCATTGCCGCACCGGAGCGGGGCGAGGGCAGGACGCGCCTCGTCGGCGACGTCGCCTTCCCGGAATGCTTGCCGGTTGCCGGCGCGATCTCGCCGGTTCCCGGCGGCGTCGGGCCGATGACGATCGCGATGCTGATGGCCAATACGGTGATCGCCGCCTACCGTGCGGAAGGCAAGCCGGCGCCGAAATTCTGACACCATAGTCCCGGTCTGACCGGCGCTCAGCGCGGTGCCGGTCCGGTCGAGGCGCGGATGACGAGGTCCGCCTTCCAGAGCTCCTGCTCCGGCAGCTGCGGCTCCGTGCGCTTG
>DATGWU010000063.1:0-7439 GCA_035299345.1 Rhizobium sp. | reverse complement strand
GACCCGTCATCCTGAAAAGAATGGCCTAGGTTTTCGGCGTTTCGGCCGCCGGTTCAACGAACCATGGTCAATGATTGACGTTCCGCCTTGTAGCTGCTCAGGCGACTGAGAAAGCTCATGCCGATCAACGTGTCGGAGAGTGCCTGGTCCCTCAGCACGAGAGCTTCAACGTCTTCGATCTTGATCGAGCCGACCTCGACACGTTTCAGCTTTACGACCGCGGCTTCGCTGCGGCCATTGGCCGTATTCACCGAATACCGGAAATCCAGGGCAGCGGCGCCATATCCGAGGCGGCGCGCGGTGCTCTCGTTGATCGCAACGGCGGATGCACCGGTGTCGACCATTCCCTCGACCGGTTTCCCGTTGAGCCTGAACTGGCCGCGATAGTGCCCTGTGGCATCGGCCTTGAGGACTGATGTACCTGAGGCAAGGGTAGCGTTCGCAACGGAGGCTGTCTTCCTTGCCGCGGGTTCGCCGACGGGTGTGTCCTGCCAGCTTTCGAACGAAGATGACATCTGGAGGGCAACGACACCCGAGAGGAACACGAACATCAGACTGCGCATCAGCATCTTGTCACCACTTTCGTGGTTCCACGACGGAACCGGAACGGCCACAAGTGTTCGTGAAATCGGCTGAAGAAGTGGCTAACGCGCCGACGAAAAGCGGCCGCCGGAGAAGTCCAGGCGGCCGCTTCTTGGTCCGATGGTTAAGTTTTGTCTAACTCTACTTCGTTCCGTACATCCGGTCGCCGGCATCGCCCAACCCTGGCACGATGTAACCCTTTTCGTTGAGGTGGCTGTCGATCGCCGCAGTGAAGACAGGCACGTCCGGATGCGCCTCACGAAAGTTCTTGATCCCTTCCGGTGCCGCGAGCAGGCAGAGGAAGCGGATATTGTGGGCGCCGCGTTCCTTCAGCTTGTCGATCGCGGCGATGGAGGAGTTGCCGGTGGCCAGCATGGGGTCGACGACGATGATCAATCGCTCGGCAATGTCCTCCGGCGCCTTGAAATAGTATTCGACCGGCTGCAGCGTCTCGTGATCACGGTAGACGCCGATATGCGAGACACGGGCGGACGGCACGAGCTCGAGCATGCCCTCGAGCAGGCCGTTTCCGGCGCGCAGGATGGAGGCGAACACGAGCTTCTTGCCCTCGAGGATCGGCGACTCCATTTCGGCGAGCGGGGTCTCGATCGTTTCCATCTTCAGTTCGAGGTCGCGCGTGACCTCGTAGCAGAGCAGGGTCGAGATCTCTCGCAGCAGCCGGCGGAAGCTCCCGGTAGAAGTTTCCTTGCGGCGCATGATGGTCAGCTTGTGCTGTACGAGCGGGTGATCGATGACTTTGACGCCGTCCATGGTCGTGCCTTCTCTTATTGTCTTGTCTTGCGCATCAGCCTGTTTTCCACGTTCCAGGCATCAGCCGCAAGGGGAGTGCGACGTTTTGGAAGATCATCCCCAACTGCGGTCGGCCTATCGCGCGGAAACGCTGCTGTGGATGCAGCGCGAAGGTTCTCAGGTGCTACGTGTCGACCCGTCGGGTGGCCTAAAGCTGTGCCAGGAGAACCTTCCGCGTTTCCTCATCGACGAAGGCAGCCTCGATCGCAGTGCGGGTCATGGCGTCGATCTCGCCGTCCGTGAAACCCATTACAGTAGACGCGGTCTCGTATTCCCGCGCAAGCGAGGTGTGGAAGAACGGCGGATCATCGGAATTGAGAGTCACACGAACTCCGGCCTCGACGAATTTCCGCAAGGGATGGCTGTCGTAGTCCGGGAAAACCCTGAGCGCGATGTTCGAACCCGGGCAAACCTCCAGGACCGTGCCCAGATCAGCAAGCCTCTTCACGAGATCTGGTTCTTCGATCGCCCGGACGCCGTGGCCGATGCGGGCCGGTCGAACGATATCCAGAGCGTCTGCGACGCTGAAGGCACCGCAGAGTTCGCCGGCATGGATGGTGATGCCGAGCCCGGCTTCGCGCACAATGTCGAAGGCAGGAGCGTAATCGGCAACCCGACCCATGCGTTCCTCTCCGGCCATGTTGAAGCCCGTGACGAGCGGATGATCGAGCTTCGCGGCGAATTTGGCACGGTTCAGAACATTCTCAGGGCCGAGGTGGCGCTCACCGATGATGATCATCCGACATTCGATGCCGGTCTTCTCCTTGGCCGACCGAATGCCGGCGGCGAGACCCTCGATGTAGTCGAGCGCGGGCAGTCCGACCGCCTCGCCGTGATCCGGCGATATGAAGAGTTCGCTGTAGATCGTGTTCGCCGCGGCAAGCTCCATGAGATACGCCTCGGCAAGACGTGCATAATCGTCGGCCGTGCGGAAGACGGACGCAACCGCATCGTAGCAGGCGATGAAGCTCGTGAAATCGTTCCAGGCGTAAGCGCCCTCACGAATGAAGCCGTCCGTGTCTATGCCGTACTTTTGGGCCTGTGCGAGAGCAAGCGAAGGGGGAGCTGCTCCTTCGATATGGCAGTGCAGCTCGGCCTTCTTTACCTGTCGTGTCAAAGAAAACTCCGTCCGTGCCCCCCGGCAGGGATTCCAAGATGAGCGGCGATCGTCTCGCCGATGTCAGCGTATGTGCTGCGTACGCCCACCTGACGGGATTTGATGCCGGGTCCGAAAGCCATGATCGGCACGCGTTCGCGGGTGTGGTCGGTGCCCCGCCAGGTCGGGTCGCAGCCGTGGTCCGCAGTTAGCACCACCATGTCGCCGGAGCGCAGCTTCCGATGGACTTCCGGCAGCCGTCGGTCGAATGCCTCAAGGGCCGCCGCGTATCCGGGCACATCCCGTCGGTGACCATACAGCATGTCGAAGTCGACGAAGTTGGTGAAGACGAGATCGCCGTCATCGGCGCGATCCGTGACGTCGAGCGTTGCGTCCATCAGGGCCATATTACCGTTCGCCTTGGTAAGATCGCTGACACCCTGATGGGCGAAGATGTCGCCGATCTTGCCGACAGCGTGCACCTTCCCTTCCGCCTCGACAATCCTGTCGAGAAGCGTCGATTTCGGCGGCAGGACCGAGAAGTCCCTGCGGTTGCCGGTGCGCACGAAGGTCGCCGGTGTTTCGCCGACAAAAGGTCGCGCGATCACACGGCCAATATTCAGCGGGTCGACAAGCTTGCGGACAATGCGGCAGAGCGTCAGCAGCCGTTCAAGGCCGAAATGGCTCTCGTGGGCGGCGATCTGGAAGACCGAGTCCGTCGACGTGTAACAGATCGGTTTGCCGGAGCGGATGTGTTCTTCCCCGAGGCGCGCGATGATCTCTGTTCCGGACGCATGACAATTCCCGAGAATGCCGGGAAGTTCTGCCTCCCGGCAGATCGCCTCTACCAGTTCCGGCGAAAAGGCATCGCCCTCGGCCGGAAAGTAGCCCCAGTCGAACATCACCGACGTTCCGGCGATTTCCCAGTGACCGGAGGGCGTATCCTTGCCGCGAGAAACTTCGCTGGCCGCACCATGCAGGCCAAAGACGCGGTCCGGAGTCGGCATGCCGGCCGGAGCGCGTCCACTTGCCAGCCTGGCAATCGTGACCAGGCCCAGCGACGACATGTTGGGAAGCGAAAGTGGGCCGGAACGCAAGCCCTTGCGATCGCCCGCGCCTGCCGCGCAGAACTCGGCGATATGCCCCAGAGTGTTCGCACCGTCGTCCCCGTAATCACGGGCATCGGGGGCGCCACCTACACCGAAGGAATCGAGTACGAAAAGAAAAGCCCGTGCCATTGTCCACCCGACGCTGCCGCGACCGACAGCCGACATGCAGCAAATAAAGCTCTGTATTCAAGCGCATGCATAGCGCCTGGAGAGCAGCTTGGCAAATTGCCGGCGGCGTGCCGCTCAACAGTCGGAGCAGGTGATCTCGGTACCGACACGCTGGCGATAGTAAAAGTCTTTGCCGAGGGTGATGCTTCTGATTTCGCTGCCGGACATGTTCGGCAAGTACATGAGGAGTTCGTGAGGAATGGTGAGCTCCGCGTGGACGAGAAAGGTGTCCGCAGAGAGCATGCTGGATGGCACGGTGATCGTATTCCCAACCGAGTACGGTGCCGTTCCGTTGTTCTCCCACGACCAGGCGACAGTCGCCTTGTTGCTGCTGTCGATCTTGATGCCGGTGATCTTGAGATCAAGGCCGCTGGTGCCGTAGGGCACGAAGATCGCCTGCGCCACGTCGTCCATGGAGGCGAGATAGGTCTTGTCGACCGTTGTCTGGCGCGTCACGAGGTCGGCCACGGCACTTGCAGCGTTGGTCACCTTCTTGTTGACACTGAGCCCGATCGTCAGCTCGAAGGAGACGAGATAGACGAAGATGAGGAGCGGCATCAGGAGAGCGAATTCTACAGCGCCCATTCCGCTCTCGTCGGCGGATAAGCGCCCGAACCCGTGCGACACACGTGAGAACTCTTTCTGCGCCCGAAGAAGGAACTCGGATACGCGCCCTGTGCTGGCGTTGCCGGAAGGTCTCACGGGTAGTCCTCGTTCTGAAAGGCGGTCGTCGCGACGATAAGGAAATAACTCGAACCGTCTGCCGGGCGGACGGTCGTGATGTAAGGACGGACGAGGTCGGTGAGAACGGTCCAGCGATAATAGGCTCGCAGCATGTTGATCGATTTTGGTCCGCCGGGGTTATAGCCGAAGGAAGAGGGATCGATGTCGGCAAAGGATGCTGTCGAGACGCGCGGAATCGTTGTCGGAATGTCGCTGAACTTGGTGAAGGTTCGGGTATCGAGATAGAGGGAGGACGGGGTCGCGATTTCGGTTGCGGAGCAGGAAATCATGATCGCGATCTCGTCACAGAATGCCTGGCGGAACTCCACTGCGGTCTTGTCTGTCGTGCGGCCGAGATTATAGGTGATCTTGCCGGTACGCAGCTCGCGAGCCAGCGTGTTCACGGCATTGGTGACCAGTTGCTCGGCCGTGAACGCGGCGAAGGTCTCCAGAATGGCGAAGATGATCATGAAGTAGGGGATCGCCAGGATCGCGAACTCGATTGCCGCCGCGCCGTCACGCGACCGCTGGAGCCGCCCCCACGATCCGCCCTTGCGCGGCCGTTTCGCCGAGCCTTTGCTCATATCATTCACACTTGCATTCATCGCCTTAGACCAGTGTCCCGATGTCAAGCGGGCATCATCGCCGCGAAACCTTGATTTTTGGTTGCGCGAGCCTCCGGGAATTTAGTGAATTCCCTCGGGGATGTTACTGGTGAGCGGTCTACTGTGAGACGGCAGAAGAACCGGCGACCTGAGCATGGATCTCGCAGTTCGGCGTGCAGGAGAGAACCGTGCGCTCGGTTGCCTTGAAGACCCGCACGGTATTGCCTTCGTCAATCGAGACGAGGATGCGCTCATCGACGATCGCGTTTCCGTCGGCATCGAGCAGAACGAGGTTGGTGGTGCCGAAGGCACGACCGGTCAGAACGATGGTCTTTGCATCGGCGACCGTTGCATCGGCAACCTCGGCATTACCGACAATGACCTTGCTGACCGGACGGTCGAGTTTCAGCACCCGTGCCTGATTCATATAGACACGCATCATCTCGTCCGCGGAAAGCGCCGGCGTGGTCAGACCGGCCGCCAGCATGCCGACGACAATCGAAAACGAACCGATACGTGGGATCATACCTGCGGGCCTTCTGTGCGCGATGGGTGGCGAAACGCCTTCCTAAGGATGCTCGGGATTGGTGAATGAACGGTTAAACTGGCACCGACGCGTGTGCTCGCCTGTAACCCCCAAAGACATTAGGGTGTTCCTGACTCGAAAGTCGGGATTGTCCGCAAATGGAACAGGTGTCCAACCGCGCCGATACCCTGCCGTTCCGGGCGGTACTGCGTTGTGGAGATACCTCTGCCCAGTTCCCGCGGCACTTCCGACGCACTTTTCGAATGCGACGAAATACGGCAAGTCGTCGTTTACCAAGCCGCCGGGTTCCGGCAATTCAAGCTTTGGTAACGTAGTTTTTTAAGTCGATGGCAATGGGCCGGCGTTAGTTTGCATTCATCCGAGCAACGGCGAACAGTTGCAGGAAGTGCTGAACAACCCTCTGTGGAATTAGGAGAGACCCATGTCCAAGATTTTCGCTCGCTTCATGAAAGACGAATCCGGCGCGACCGCCATCGAATATGGCCTGATCGCCGCCCTCATTTCCGTCGCCCTCATCACCGGTGCGACGACCCTCGGCAACTCGCTGAACCAGACCTTCCAGGGCATTTCTACGAAAATGAACGCTGCGAAGGCTGCAAACTGATCCTTGTCTTCGAAGGAGAGCTTCGCCGCTCTCGTCGCAAAGAAGCCGCTTCGACCAGAGGCGGCTTTCTCTTTTTTTTTGCGCGGCGCCCAGAGCGAAAATTTGCTCTTGCTTAACACGCGTCCGCTAGAGTTCTGGGGAAACGTCTGGGAGAGCAGGATGGTTGCGGGAGTCATATTTCTAGTCTTTCCGATGTGCCTTGCGCTGGCGGCGTTGACAGATCTCTTCGAGATGACGATCCCGAACCGAATCCCGGCGATCCTTCTCGGCGCATTCCTTGTCGTCGTGCCCTTCACCCACCTCGGTTGGCCCGGGTTCGGTCTGCATCTTGCCGCCGCAGCCCTTGTCTTCGCCGGGGGATTCGCCCTCTTCGCGCTGAATGTCATGGGTGGCGGTGACGCCAAGCTTCTCACCGCAGCCGCGGTCTGGTTCGGACTGACGAAATCGCTCCTCGTCTTTCTCGTCTATGTGGGATATGCCGGTGGCGTCCTGACCGTGCTGATCCTTCTGTTGCGTGCCCGCGCCAATCTGGTGATCGCCATGGGGCTTCCGGTTCCGCATTCCATTCTCTCGGCCAAGAAGATTCCCTACGGCGTCGCGATTGCCATCGGGGGACTGGCCTCCTATGCGCAGTCGCCGCTCGTGACGCAGGCTTTGGAAAGTCTTCGTTAACCATCCCTGTAAGTCAGTCGTTAACTATAATTACACCAATTCCTGGTCATTCTCAGGGGGAAATATTCTGAGTCCCTCAAGGATCGATCATGAAGCCCGCCCGTGTCATCATTCTCTCTGTCGCCGTCGTGGCCGCCGGCGCTGCCGGCATGCTTGCCATGCGCATGTCAGGACCGAAAACGGTCATCATGCAGCAGACCGAGGCCGTGATGACCAAGGAGGAGACGGTCAACGTCCTGGTGTCCGCGGCCAATCTTCCGGTCGGCTCCCGGCTGGACGAAAAGTCGATGCACTGGATGGCCTGGCCGACATCGGGTGTCGTTGAAGGCTTCATTACGGAGACCAACCGCCCGCAAGCACTGACCGAGCTTGCCGGTGTCATTGTGCGCATGCCGCTCTTCGAAGGCGAGCCCATCCGCCGCGAGAAGATCGCCGACTCCTCCGCCCGCGTGATGTCGTCGCTTCTGCCTTCCGGCAAGCGAGCCGTCTCGACTGAGATCTCGGTCGCTACTGGCGCCGGCGG
>DATGWU010000062.1:0-3014 GCA_035299345.1 Rhizobium sp. | reverse complement strand
CCATGAGAAGCGCAACCGGTCGCCGTAGCCGTCCGCCGAGACGAGGGCGAAGCGGAAGCCGGGGAAGCGGGCCTGAACGGCACTGACCAGCCCCTCGATCGCCGCATGGCCTTCACCAGACATCAGCGGGTCGACGTAGGTCGCGTCCTCAAGCCAGCTCTCCCGGATCAGCCTGCGGCGGCGGGCGGCGTCGGTCTCGTTCCAGACGGCGATGTAGCGTTCGGCGATCGTGTTTGCGTTGTCCATGATCTTTGCTCCTTGTGACTGCCTGGTTCGTCCAGGCAGTCCGATCATCGGCAAGGAAGGTCATAGCATCAATTACCTCGCAGGTAATCGAACGACGATTGCAGTCGGTCCTCACACCCCGAGCCACACCCTCACTGGATTGGCCGGATCGGCGAGCAGCTTCGTGGCGAGCGCGAGGCAGGTGACGACGAGGAGCGGGCGGATGATCTTCGCGCCGTTGCGCATCGCAAGCCGCGAGCCGGTCTGCGCACCGAGAAACTGGCCGAGCCCCATCAGCAGCCCGATCTTCCAGAGCACGGCGCCGGTCATCAGGAAGACCACGAAGGCGCCGACATTGGAGCCGAGGTTGAGGAGCTTGGTGTGGGCCGTCGCCTTCAGCATACCGAAGCCTGCGAGCGAGACGAAGGCCAGCATGAAGAAGGAGCCCGTTCCCGGACCGAAGATGCCGTCGTAGAGGCCGATTGCCGGAACGACGGTCGCGCCGAAAAGCGTATGCGAGAGGCGGCGGTGCCGGTCCTCGTCGCTGAGGTTCGGCTTGAAACCGAAATAGAGGGCGATCGCAACGAGCAGGAAGGGCATCAGGACCCGCAGTGCCTCGCCGGGGACAATCGTCGCTATCATCGCCCCGACGGCGCCGCCGAGCACGGCCATCGCCGCCATCGGGCGCTGCGCCTTCAGGTCGACATGGCCCTTGCGCGCATAGGCGAGCGTCGCCGACAGGGCGCCGAACTGTGACTGCAGCTTGTTGGTGCCGAGCGTCTGGAGCGGCGGAATGCCGGCGATCAGCATGGCGGGCAGGGTGATCAGCCCGCCGCCGCCGGCGATCGAATCGACGAAGCCGGCGACGAAGGCCGCGATGAACAGGAGAACGAAGGCTTGCAGGGCGAGATCGGCCACGAAACGACTCTTTCGGGGAGGTTGAGAACGCCGGCACTCTTGCACCAGCGATCCGCGCCGGGCAACCGTCTTGCCGCAGGTCGTCTGTCGCCAGCTGGGGCCGTGGCGCAGACTCCACAGCTTCCGGCGCAATCCGGTTTGACCGCGACGGTGCGCTTCGGTAAACCACTCACTAATGTGCGACGGCGCCTGTTTGACAGGCTGGAAATAGTCCGGTGCGGCCGACCCAAGTCGGGGGCCAAGTCCGGAGCTGTCCCGATGGCCGCAGGACCGCTCGGCGGTTCTGGCGCTTCGTACATGTCGAGAGCAACGAAGCAGGAGGCCGGAGCAAATGACGGACAAACTCGGAATCATGGTCTGTGGCCACGGCAGCCGCAACCAGAACGCCGCGCGTGAATTCGCCGTGATCGCGGAGGCGCTGCAGGCCCGAAATCCGGACATGCCGGTCGAATACGGCTATCTTGAATTCTGCAATCCGGTAATTTCGGCCGGTCTCGACAAGCTTCGCGCGCAGGGCGTCACGCGGGTTCTGGCGATCCCCGGCATGCTCTTCGCCGCCGGCCACGCCAAGAACGACATCCCGTCCGTGCTCAACACCTATCAGGCGCAAAATCCGGGCATGGTGATCAATTACGGGCGTGAACTCGGCATCGATCTCAAGATGATCCGCGCCGCCGGCGACCGCATCCAGGAGGCGATCGACAAGGCGAATGCCGAACTCGGTTTCGTCGACAAGCACGAGACGCTGCTGATGGTCGTCGGTCGCGGCTCCTCTGACCCGGACGCCAATTCCAACGCCGCCAAGGTCATGCGGATGCTCTGGGAGGGCATGGGCTTCGGCTGGGGCGAGACGTGCTATTCGGGTGTGACCTTCCCGCTCGTCGAGCCGGGCCTCACCCACGCCGCCAGGCTCGGCTACAAGCGCATCATCGTCTTCCCGTATTTCCTCTTCACCGGTGTTTTGGTGAAGCGGATCTATTCCTACACGGATGAGGTGGCGGCCCGTCATCCCGAGATCCAGTTCGTCAAGGCGAGCTACCTCAACGACCATCCGCTCGTGCTCGAAGCCTTCCAGGACCGGGTCAAGGAAGTCCTCGAAGGTGCTGCGGTGATGAACTGCCAGATGTGCAAGTACCGCGAGCAGGTGCTCGGCTTCGAGGCCGATATCGGTCAGCCGCAGGAAAGCCACCACCACCACGTCGAGGGCATCGGTGGCGGGCTGGAAAACTGTCCGTGCAAGGGCGACTGCGATGCCTCCTGCCGCGATCCCGATTTCTGCAAGGAGCACGGCCTGCCCTGGACCCCGGTGCATTCCCATGCCGAGCCCAACGACCTCGAGCCGGCCTTCGACTACGCGGCTTCGATGACGCTCGGCGGCAAATACGGCCATCTCCTGAACGCAGCGCCCGATGCTGACCTCGACGCAGTGATGAACGCCCCTTCCAGCGGCAAGGTCCATGTCCACGAGCACGGCCCCAATTGCGGCTGCGGCCACCATCACCATGACCACGGTCACGATCATCACCATCATCATGACCACGATCATGGACATGACCATGCACACCATCATGGCCACGGGCATAGCCATGATCACGATCACGGACATCACCACGCGCCTTACCCGCATGCCGACCATCCGCTCGGCCCGAAGTCGATGCAGAAGAAAAAGTGATGCCGCTCTTCGATCGCATACTGATCGTCGATTGGTCCGGCGCCGGACAACCGGTGACGGGCAAGAACTCACTCTGGGCCTGCCTGGCGCGGCGCGACGGCGATCGGACCGTTATCGACTGGATCGAGAACTTTCCGACCCGCCATGTCTTCATCGAGCGTCTCGATACTGTGGTGCGGCAGGCGATCGGGGAGGGTAC
>DATGWU010000061.1:0-1671 GCA_035299345.1 Rhizobium sp. | reverse complement strand
GGCCGTCCGATCCGATCCTCGCCGGCGGCAAGCATGTCGTCGTCGTCGGCGGTGGCGATACCGCGTCGGACTGCGTCGGCACCGCCTTCCGCCAGGGCGCGGTGAAGGTGACGCAGCTCGACATTCGTCCGCGTCCGCCGGAAGTCGAGGACAAGCTCGCGATCTGGCCCTTCTGGGCGACGAAGATGCGCACCTCCTCCAGCCAGGCCGAAGGCGCGGTGCGCGAGTTCCAGGTCGGCACGCTCGCCTTCGTCGGAGAAGACGGCGTGCTGACGGGCGTCAAGTGCTGCCAGGTCGACGATCGCCGCAAGCCGATCGCCGGCTCGGAGTTCATCATCAAGGCCGATCTCGCCTTCATCGCGATCGGCTTCCGCGGCCCCTTCACCGACAGCGTCGTGAAGGAGCTGGACGGCAAGCTCGACATCAACGTCGACCGCCGCGGCTCGTCCAATGTCGTCGCCAACGACAAGGACTACCGGACCTCGGTGCCGAAGTTCTGGGCGGCCGGCGACGTCCGCCGTGGCCAGTCGCTGGTGGTCTGGGCGATCCGCGAGGGCCGGCAGGCGGCGCGCGCGATCGACGAGGCACTGATGGGCGAAAGCGTCTTGCCGCGCTGATCGGCAAGGACTGCAGAAGAATCGACGGGTCGCGGCGACGCGGCCCGTTTTCTATTGAAGGGTGGTGTTTGCCTGCGGCAGTGCGTAGTCATCGACGCGGCCGCGGGGCGGCGGCGGAAGCTGGCCTCTCTGCACCAGGTTCTCGCGCGGCGAGGGGAACGCGGCCGCCGGCGGCGGCTCGTCGCCGAGCAGCTTTGCCGCGCCGTCGAGGTCCGGATCGGTCAGATTGATCGGCTGGGTGGAAACGACGTTCTGCATCTGCGACGGCGGCAGGCTCTTCAACTCCGGCAGGTTGCCGCCGTCGAGTGTCACGAGGTCGGGGCTCGCCATTTCGCCCAGGTGCCGGCGTGCGGGCTTTTCGACGTAGAAGGCCATCTTGCGCTTGCCGGCGGCGGTGAGGTTGATGCCGTCGGATCCGCGCAGGCGGACCTGCTGGCCGTTGATGTCGGAGCCGGTGAGGATGAAGCGCCCGTCCGCATCGACGAACCCCTCCCAGACGTCGATGAATTCGCCGCCATGCGCCTCCACCGTCTTCTGGTAGATGCCGTTCAGCATCAGGGCGTCGGACGTCATGTTCTGCGGCCGAAACGGCGGCATGCCGACCCAGAGCAGCGGAAGCTTGCGGTCGGTGACGATCTTGGAGAGCGCGGTGATCCTGCCCTCGTATTCCTTGAGCCAGTCCTCGGTGCGGAAGTCTTGCCTGCCGGTCGCCGTCACCATCTGCTGGCGGTCGTTGGCACCGATCTCGACCACCACCAGATCGGGTTTCACCTCGTCGAGGATCGAGGGGAGTTCCGTCTGCCAGTTGTAATAGTCCTCGCGGACCAGGCCGGAGGAGCCGTTGCTCTTGCCGATGACGACGACGCCGGCCGAATTGGCGAAGGCTTCGTTGAGCCCCTCCGCAAGACCGTCAGCGATGAAGTCGCCGACGACGAGCACCTTGCGGGCGTTCTCCAGCTTGACGACCGGTGGCGGTGGCGGCGGGGCGGCCGGGCTCGCAACGCTTTTCGTCGCCTTTTTCGGCGCACGCGGCGTCGTGACCTTCCGGCGGGTC
>DATGWU010000060.1:0-1548 GCA_035299345.1 Rhizobium sp. | reverse complement strand
GCTTTTGTCGACACCTCCGAACCGCGGGCGCTCGAACTTTCGGAAATTCCCGGCATCGTCGACGACTACCGCCGTGCCGCCCGCGACGCGATCGATTGCGGCTTCGACGGAGTGGAGATCCATGGCGCCAACGGCTACCTGATCGACCAGTTCCTGCGCTCCGGCACCAACCACCGCACCGACGCCTATGGCGGATCGATCGAGAACCGCGTCCGCTTCGCGCTCGAGGTCGTGGAAGCAGTGGCGAAGGAGATCGGCGGCAACCGCACCGGCATCCGCATTTCGCCGGTGACGCCAGCGAACGACGCCTCCGACCCGGACCCGCAGCCGCTCTTCAATCATCTCGTCGAACAGTTCGCAGCCTTCGACCTCGCCTTCATCCATGTGATCGAAGGCGCAACCGGCGGCGACCGCGATTTCCGGCAGGGCGACAAGCCGTTCGACTGGGCCGGTCTGAAGGCCGCCTATCGCGGCAAGGGCGGCAAGGCGGTCTGGATGGTCAACAACGCCTATGACCGCGACCAGGCCATAGCCGCCGTGTCGAGCGGCTATGCCGACATGGTCTCCTTCGGCCGCGAGTACATCGCCAACCCGGACCTCGTGCGCCGCCTGAAGGAAAACGCCGAGCTCAATACGCCGAACCGAGCCACCTTCTACGGCGGCGGGGCCGAAGGTTATACGGACTATCCCTTCCTCCCCTGAGAAAAGCATTGCCCCGCCGCATTTGCTGCGGGGCTCCGCAATGTTCAGGCGCGGGCGGTTTCAGGCGGCCGCCCGTTCGCCTTTTGTCGGTTCGGCAGGCAGCCGAGGCTCGCCAGCGTCTCGGCGACCGCGCGGTCGAGAGGTGTATGCGGTTCGGCACCGAGCACCTCGACCAGGCGCCGGTTGCTCATCCGCAGCGGCACCTGCCAGAGATAGCGCATCTCCGCGATTTCCCGGAACAGCGGAACGAAGGGCGAAGCGAGGCGCACGAAGAACCACGGGAGGCGACGGATCGGCAGGGTCGGCCTTCCGACGACGCGACGGATCGCTTCGGCAAGCTGCAGTCCGTCTGTGTCGAAGACGCCCTCCATGTGGAAGCGGGCGAACCGCGGCAGACGGTCCGCGCGCTCGACGAGCTGCATCATCGTTTCGGCGACGTCCGGCAGATAGGCCCACTGGTGACCGATACCGGGCGCACCCGGCAGCGTGACGGCTTTCACCGGAACGCCGGGCTTGACCAGCCCTTGGGCGAACCAGTTGTTGCCGGCACCGGGTCCGAAATAGTCCCCTGCCCTGACGATGATGACCGGCACGCCGCCGGCCGCCGCCGCTTCGAGACGTTCTTCGAGCGCGACGCGGATCTTTCCCTTGACGGTCACCGGCCGCTGCGGGCCCTCCTCGTCGAGGACCGGGAAGGTCTCGGGGCCGAAATTGTAGACGGTGCCGGGCATCAGGATGCGTGCGCCGGCCGCCTTTGCTGCGGCGATCGTGTTGTCGATCATCGGCAGCACCAGACGCGCCCAGTCGCGATAACCGGGCGGATTGACGGCATGCACGATCAGCGAC
>DATGWU010000059.1:0-7620 GCA_035299345.1 Rhizobium sp. | reverse complement strand
AGCCGTCCGTCGGTGAGGATCATGCGGCGAGCGTCGATCTGGTCCATCAAGGCAAAATCATGCGTGGCGATGACGACTGCTGTGCCGAGGCGATTGAGCTCGAGAAAGAGACTCAGCAGACGCCGCGCCATCGGCGGATCGACATTCCCCGTGGGTTCGTCGGCAAGCAGGATTTCGGGGCGGTCGATCAGTGCCCGTGCGATCGCCACACGCTGCTTTTCACCGCCGGAGAGGACCGGGGGCAACACATTGATGCGCTCACCGAGGCCGACCCATTTCAACAGCTCGATGACATCGTTGCGGTATGCAGCTTCGTCCTTGCCCCGGACTCTCAAGGGCAGCGCGACATTCTCGTAGGTCGTGAGGTGGTCGAGAAGCTGGAAGTCCTGAAAGACGATTCCAACACGTCGCCGCAACATCGGCAGCTCGCTGCGCGGAATCTGCGTCACATCGCGACCGAAGCTGCGGATCAGCCCGCGCGTTGGCTGCAGCGACATGAAGAGCAGACGCAATAAGGTCGTCTTGCCGGCGCCCGAGGGACCGGTCAGGAACTGGAAGGAGCGCTTCGGGATGTCGAAGGTGAGATCCCTCAGGATCTCCGGTCCCATTCCATAGCGCAGGCCGACGTTTTCGAAATGAATCAACGGACAGGTCCGGTCTGACAGTGCTCGAGTTCTGGCGACTTGTTAACGCACTCGGTTAACAGACGGTAAACTGGCGTCGAAAGACGGCCTTCCAGGCAAATCTTTGCGAAGCATTAACCATTCAAATTTACGACTGGAGAGGATTCGTTTCAATGGCCTGTTTTGCGGCGCCTTGATGGGCCGCGCAGCGAGGGCAAGATGAGCGCATTCCGCAATCACAGACGGACGGCCGAGGCAATCATCGACCTGCTGCCGCCGGAGCGTCCCGTCCGCGGCGCGCGCACTTCGCCGGGCCGCAGGTCCGTGGCAGACGTCGCCGATGCACAATTCGTCACAGTTGCGAAGAACATTCACACGGCTGGCGCCAAGAGTTGGTGCAACGACAATCACAACAACCGGCCTGTAAGCCCCGCTTCTCGAAAGCGGTCCTTTCTTTCCATCTTGACCAGTAGCGTCATCGGCGGTTTCGAAGGAGGACTCGGACGCCTGTCCGACAGAAACTTCGCGCTTCTGGTCGCGCTTGTGTTCGGCGCCGTCTTTGCCGTCGCAGGTTTGTTTGCTTCTCCGGAGCGGGACTCGCCGATTCGCGCCGTCGCGCTCGACATTACGCATGTCACGCTGACGCCGCAGGATGCAAACGGCATGCAGGTGCTGCTCGTCAATGCGATCGTCGAAAACCATGGCTCGAAACAGCGGCCGATGCCGAGAGTTCGGGCGGATCTGCTTTCCGGCGGGCAAGTTGTGGCGAGTACGTTCATCGATACTCCCATCGGATCGATCGGTGCGGGAGAGAGCCGGGGTCTTGCCGCACGCCTCCGGCATCCCGGTGGAAAATTGCCGGAACTGCGGCTTTCTTTCGCGGACGAGGATGCCCGCAGCATCTGATTGTGTTATCGCGGGTCGGCAAGCATGTCGGCACGCCCTTGTCGCCGACGGTCTGTCATCTCATGGAGTGAAGTATGCCCGTCGTCCGCGGAAAGAACATCGAGCCCTTGTACACGGCCGAGCAGATTGCCGAGCGAAACCGTCAACTGGCTGCGGAGATTGCCAGCGGACCTTGTGAGGACCTTCTGGTCATCTCCGTTCTCAAGGGCTCCTTCATCTTCGCGGCCGATCTCATTCGGGCACTGCATGATGCCGGACTTGCACCCGAGGTCGAGTTCATTACGCTGTCCAGCTATGGCACAGGCACCGTGTCCCAAGGAGTGCGTATCATCAAGGACATCGACAGCGACGTTCATGGTCGCAACGTCCTGCTGATCGACGATATCCTGGAATCTGGGCGCACGCTGCTGTTTGCCAAGACGCTGATGTACGAGCGCGGTGCTCGCAACGTCTCGATCGCGGTTCTCCTGGACAAGAAGGTGAAGCGCAAGGAGGTGTTCGAGGCTGACTACGTCGGGTTCGAGTGCCCGGATTACTTCGTTGTCGGCTACGGCATGGACGTGGCCTATGCGTTCCGCGAGCTACCCTTCGTCGGTGTCGTGACCGGCGATGCGGAAGGCGACGCCTAGCATGCCTCTGCAAAGTTCCTGTTAACCATCTCGCCGTCACCAGCCGTTTGCGTTTACCGATCGCAAAGGAAACTCTGGTGACTTGCAGCGACATGAACGGATGACGGGAGCATGCCCATGGCAAGAATTCTGATAACGGAAGACGAGGATTCGCTACGCTCTTTCGTCGCCCGTGCACTGAGACTCGACGGCCATGACACGGCAGAGGCCGCCGACGGCGCCGAAGGACTGGAAAGACTCGGCGACGGTGCTTTCGATCTCTTGCTATCCGATATCCGCATGCCGGTGATGGACGGCATCGAACTCGCGCACCGTGCCTCGTCGGCGTTTCCGGACCTGAAGATATTGCTGATGACCGGCTATGCCGAGCAGCGCGAGCGTGCTGACGACCTGATGACGAAGGTGGTCGATGTTGTCGACAAGCCGTTTTCGCTTCTCGACATCCGTAAGGCAGTGGCTCAAGCGCTTGCGATCTGAGGCAAGGACGACTTCCGCCGCTTACTGGATGTCCAGCAATCGTTCCAGGTAGCGCCGTTCCAACTCGGGACTGAGATTGTCGCCGAGTTTCTCTCGGATCGCCTCGAGGATCTCCCTGGCTCTCTGCACGTCGATCTCGTCAGGGACCTTCACATCATCGCCGAATTCTGGCCCGTCGGTCGGACGGGGACGCCCGAGCGGATCGCGGCCGGTCTGGTCACCCTGCTGCGTGCCCTGGCCTTGACCCTGATTGCGCATCGCCTGCATCATCTGTCCCATCATGTCGCGTGCACCCTGGCGTAGAGCTTCGAGCGCCTTGCCCTGTCCTTCCACAGCCCGTTCGCCTTGGCCCTGACCCAGCGCCTCGCCGGCACCGCGCATTTCACGTTCCGCCTGACCAAAACCTTCGCCCGGCTTCACGCCCAGATCGCTCAGGCCTTTCTGCAGGTCTCCGAGCTTGCGCCCGAGCGCATCCTGTTGTGCCCGCAGATTCTTCAGGGCCTCGCGTAGCTGCTCGGCAGTCATGTTGTCGGTCGGCGAGGGCAGGCCTCCCGGCTGCTGCCCCGGCTCCTCGGTGAGTTCGCCGTCCTCACCGTCGCCGGGGTCGCCACGCTGCATGCGATCCTTCAGGGCCTGGTCGAGCTTGAAGGTCTCCTCCATGAGTTTCTGCTGTTCCTGCATTAGTTCGCCGAGCTTGTCGATCTGCTGCTGCACTTCGCTGTTCTGTTGCTGGTTGCCCTGTTGCGGCCGTGCGGTCTGGAGATTGTTCATCATCCGCTGCAATTGGGACAACATGTCCCGCGCAGCTTCACGGTTGCCGGAGCGGGCAAGATTTTCGATCTGGTTCAGCATGTTCTCCAGGTCGCGCTGGCGCAGGACGTTTTGCGCCGACTGCTGACGGTTCTCCGAGCCTGCATTGGGCTGGCGCTCGGCCATCGCTTTCATGAAGTCCTGCATCGCGGCGCGAAGCTCGTCCATGAGCTTCTTGATCTCGTCGTCGGGAGCGTTGCGCTCGAGCGCGTCCTGCAGTGCTTGCTGCGCCTCCCGCAGCTTCCGTTCGGCCAGCGAAAGGTCGCCGTCGTCTATTCCGAGAGCGATCTCCCAGAGATAATCGGCGGTACTCTTCAGGTCTTCCGATGTGCGTGTGAGCTTCATCCGCGCCTGAGCCGACTGGATCAACAGGAAATGCGTGAGGTTCGGGATCGTCTCGTCCGCCCTGATGGACAAGGCTTCGTTGAGCGCGACCGCCTTCGGAAGATCGCGGGTATCCAATGCGAAGACTTGCCGCTCCTCGGCGACGGCCGCAGCAAGCGGCTGCGCGAACTCTCGCGACGGCAACGTCGTCTCGAAAGGAGCGCTACGCCCCGTCTGACCGGCCCCGTCCCGGGCGACCAGTGTGATCTTTACCTTCCGTCCGGCCAACGGGTGTTCAGTCAGGTTCCTGCTCGATGTGCCCTTCGGGTCGCGTGGGTTCCGGCGCGGCAGATCGAGCTTGTATTCGGGCGCCGGGTAGAGCGGGGTCGCGTCGGGTTTGGCCGCGGTCGGCTCGATTTCGGCGTGTGCCTCGACGAGACCGTAGTCATCGTGCCCCTTGAAGGCGATCTCGAGAGCGCCGTTGACGCTGCGCCGCGGTGTGCCGTCGAAGGCGATCTGCGGCGGCTGGTCAGGCGTCACGTCGATGGTCCATCGGCCCGGACCGACGGCCAGCACACCGCTCTCGGTGAGTTCCGCCTCGTAGGTCTCTCCGGTAGCTTGGACAGCTTCGGATGCCGATTCTCCGGCAGAGTTATCAGTCTTCGCTGCTCCGAGTGGTACAGCCTCCGCCGCCTTCACGGGCTGAAAGCTGATCTGTTCCTCGCCGCTGCCTCCGCTCACGCGGATCGTCATTCTGGAGTGTTGGGGGACGCTGACTGCAGGAGGTGCCCCGCCGTCCTCTCCAGAGTCCCGGCGCGTCAGGAAAACCGGTGCCCTGCCGGTATAGGCAGGCGGCGTAATCCAGGCATCGACGCGCAGGTCCGGTGCCGCCGCGCCGGATGTCGACCAGCGGAAAGCGTCGGCAACCGTGCCGGCTCCGTTGGAACCGGAGTAAGCGAAAGCCGTCACCAGGAGCAAGACAGGGATGGTCCGCAGCGCAAACCTGTCGTGACGCGCGATGTCGGGGCGTGGGGTGCCGGCGTCGAGAGAAGCGATCGTCTCGGCCATGCGCCTCTGGTGTTCGCTCCAGAGTGCGCGGGCGAATGGCGTTTCGAAGACCGGGACGTCATCCTGGGCGGCGACCGGCTGATGCGGGAGATGATTTCGCTCCTCCAGCAGTCGGTCAGCCTCATCGGCTCGGGGCCAACGCAGTTTCGCAAAAGGCAACAAGGATGCCAGGAAACCGAATGTGAGAATGAAGACCGCCGCGAGACGCAGCCAATCGGGAAAGATGCGGTAGAGGCCGAGCCAAGCAAGAGAGACGAACAGCGCCGCGAAGCCGAGCACCGGGAGGAAAAGCGGTATGAGACGTTCGATGAAGAGGACGAGGCGCGCGACCGCGCGCTTCGCACGCACGCGGCGCGCAAGCCTGAGATCGGTTCCAGGAAGCGTCGTGCTCTCTCTGTCAGACGGAGCAGCGTTCATCCGTAAGGTTCTCACTCGGCGTCGATCGTCCTGCCGACAATTCTGCAGCCTCGGACTTGGCGAGGTCCAAGGATAGCATTCTTTGTGGCGAAGACGAGGGCAAAGCGCCGCCGCCCGTCATTTTCACGTTCTCGCGGTGTCAGTCGAGCCAGGCAGGAAGCGAATCGAGCCGGATCAGGTCTTCGAAGCTCGGGCGGGGGCGTATGACATGAAATTCACTACCCCTGACAAGCACCTCGGGGATGAGACGCCGGCTGTTGTAGGTGCCCGCCTGGACGGCGCCATAGGCGCCGGCCGAGCCGACCGCCAGCAGATCGCCGGTGCGCGGCATCGCCATTTCGCGATCGAGTGCGAGATAGTCCCCGGTTTCGCAGACAGGACCGACCACGTCGGCGCGGATCCTCGGCGCACTGGCTGCGGAGAGCACAACGGGGCGAATTTCGTGGTGCGCGTCATAGAGCGTCGGGCGGATGAGATCGTTCATCGCAGCGTCGACGATAACGAAGGTCTTGTCGCCGCCGTCTTTTACGTAGACGACTTCGGTCACGAGGATGCCTGCGTTGCCGACGATCAGCCGTCCGGGCTCGGTAACGATGCGGCAGCCGAGGCCGCTCAGTTGTTCCTTGACGATCCTGGCATAAGCGTCCGGCTCCGGTGGCGGATTATTGTCGTCGTGATAGGGAATGCCGAGGCCGCCACCGATGTCCACGTGGTCGATCGCGTGCCCGTCGGCACGAAGCGTCGCCACCAGTTCCTTCAGCAGGCGGAAGGCATCCTCGAACGGCTGCAACTCAGTGATCTGGCTGTCGATATGCATGTCGATGCCGGTGACCTTGATGCCGGGCAGCGTGGCGGCATGGGCGTAGACCGCCTGCGCGCGCTCATAGGAAATGCCGAACTTGTTTTCCTTCTTGCCGGTCGAAATCTTGGCGTGCGTGCGCGCGTCGACGTCCGGATTGATCCGGAACGAAACGTGGGCCACCTTGCCGGCCTTCTGTGCCCGCTGGTTCAGCACTTCGAGCTCGGGTTCGGATTCGACGTTGAAGCAGTAGATCCCCGCTTCCAGCGCGAGATCCATCTCGTGCACGGTCTTGCCGACGCCGGAGAACATGATGCGCTCGCCGGGAATGCCGGCCGCCAGCGCACGCCTCAACTCGCCTTCCGAGACCACGTCCACACCGGCGCCGAGACGTCCCAGCGTCTTGAGCACGGCCTGGTTCGAATTCGCCTTCATGGCATAGCAGACCATCGCGTCAGTGCCCTCGAACGCCTTGGAGAAGACGCGGTAATGACGCTCCAAGGTCGCCGTCGAGTAGCAGTAGAAGGGCGTGCCGACTGCTGCGGCAATTGCCGGAACGGAGACGTTCTCGGCGTATAGAACGCCATCACGATATTCGAAGTGATTCACGATGGGGACCTGTCAGAGAAGAGGATCGAGGACAAAGGGATCGTCCGGAACAGTGGCTTCCTGTTTGGTCGACTGCTTGTTCTGTTCAGCAGCCGGCATGTTCGGCGGGTCGAGGTCCGCCTTGCGGCCGCAGCCGGAAAGCACCACGGATACCGCAGCCACAACACCCATCGTCACGAACAAGCTTCGAAGCGCCCTAGCCATTACTTTGCCCAACCGGAGGAACCAATATCTAGCCTCTATCGAAAAAGCAGGGTCTTGTGCACCCTCAATCTCGTGATGGCAACGTAAAGGACAGTGATCAGTTGCGCTGACGCCACCAGGCGATCTGCTTGCGCACCTCGCTCGGGGCCGTGCCACCATAGCTCTTGCGGCTCGCGACCGAGGCCTCGACCGTCAGCACGTCGAAAACGCCCGCTGTGATCGCCGGGTTGATCGCCTGCAACTCGTCGAGTGAAAGTTCTGCCAGATCGCAGCCCTTGGCTTCGGCGAGAGCCACGGCGCGGCCGGTCACGTGATGAGCCTCGCGGAACGGCAGCCCGGCTTCCCGCACCAGCCAGTCGGCGAGGTCGGTTGCCGTGGAGTAGCCCGCGCCGGCCGCCGCCTTCATCCGGTCCGTCCGGATGGTCATGTCGCGCACCATACCGGTCATCGCCGCGACGGCGAGCTCCAGGCTTTCTGCCGCATCGAAGACCTGCTCCTTGTCTTCCTGCATGTCCTTCGAATAGGCGAGAGGCAGGCCCTTCATTACGGTAAGGAGTGCGACGAGCGATCCGTTGATCCGACCCGTCTTGGCGCGCACGAGCTCGGCGGCATCCGGATTTTTCTTCTGCGGCATGATCGACGAACCCGTCGAGAAGGCATCCGAAAGCCGGACGAAGCCGAACTGCGGCGTGGACCAGATGACGATTTCCTCCGCCAGGCGCGAGAGATGGGTGGCCGTAATCGAGGCCATCGC
>DATGWU010000058.1:0-2664 GCA_035299345.1 Rhizobium sp. | reverse complement strand
GGCAAGGCGCCGATGGTGGTGCTGGACGATGCCGATCTCGAGCACGCCGCCGATGCGGCAGCCTTCGGCGCCTTCTTCAACCAGGGACAAATCTGCATGGCGACCGAGCGCATCATTGTGCTCGATCCCGTTGCCGAGGATTTCCTCGCGCTTTTCGTCAAGCGAGCGGCGGGCCTCAAGGCCGGGGACCCGACGCGGCCGGGTATCGCGCTGGGCGCGATGATCGGCGCCGAGGCGGTGAAGCGGGTTCGTGCGCTGGTGGAGGATGCTCTCTCGAAAGGAGCGCGTCTCCTCGCCGGCGGAACGAGCCACGACAGCTTCATGGACGCCACCGTGCTTGATGGCGTGACGCCGGCGATGCGCCTTTATGGCGACGAGAGCTTCGGCCCGGTCGCCGTCGTCATCCGTGCGGCGGACGTCGACGAGGCAGTCACCATCGCCAACGATACGCAGTACGGGCTTTCGGCCGCCGTCTTCGGTCGGGACGTCGGACGGGCGATGGATGTCGCGCGGCGGATCGAATCCGGCATCTGCCATATCAACGGCGCAACCGTTTCCGACGAACCACAGGCACCATTCGGCGGCGTGAAGGCGAGCGGCCATGGCCGCTTTGGCGGCATGCAGGCGGTCGAGGCCTTCACCGAACTGCGCTGGATCACCGTCAATGGCGGCCGCGAGGCCTACCCGATGTAACGACGCGCTCAGCGTCCCCTGTTTCACCATCTATCTTGAGAGGAGACGATCGACCATGAGAATACAGCAGATCATCAACGGCAAATCCGTCGACGCGGTGTCCGGCGCGACTTTCGAGCGCCGGGACCCGTTCACAGGCGAGGTGGCCTCCGTCGCGCCCGCATCCGGACTCGATGACGTCCGGGCTGCGGTTGCGGCGGCGTCCGCCGCTTTCCCGGCGTGGTCGAAGCTCGGACCCGGTCAGAGACGGGCGTTGCTCATGAAGGCGGCCGCCGCGATGGACGCGAAGGCACCGGAGTTCATCGCACTGCTGACGGCGGAGACCGGCGGCACCGCGCCGTGGGCGGGTTTCAACGTCATGCTCGCGGCCGGCATGCTGCGCGAGGCGGCCGCGATGACTACCCAGATTTCCGGTGAGATCATCCCGTCCGACAAGCCGGGGACGCTCGCAATGGCGATCCGCCAGCCGGTCGGGGTTTGCCTCGGCATCGCACCCTGGAATGCGCCGGTCATTCTAGGGACGCGCGCGGTGGCGATGGCGCTCGCCTGCGGCAACACGGTGATACTCAAGGCATCGGAGCAATGCCCCGGCCTGCATGTGCTGATCGGGCAGGTGTTCATCGATGCGGGCTTCCCGGAAGGTGTGGTCAACGTCATCACCAATGCACCGGAGGACGCTCCTGAGATCGTCGAGGCGCTGATCGCGGCACCCGAGGTCAAACGGGTAAACTTCACTGGCTCGACGCGTGTCGGACGGATCATCGGCGAGCTCTGCGGCCGGCATCTCAAGCCGGCGCTGCTCGAACTCGGTGGCAAAGCACCGCTCATCGTGCTCGACGACGCCGACATCGACGGGGCGGTGAACGCCGCAGTCTTCGGTGCCTTCATGAACCAGGGCCAGATCTGCATGTCGACCGAGCGCCTGATCGTCGACGTAAAGATCGCCGAGGAATTTGTCGAGAAACTCGCTGCCCGTGCGAGCGAGCTTCCGGCGGGCGACCCGCGAGGCCACGTGGTCCTCGGATCCCTCGTGAGCCCCGAGGCGGCCGCAAAGATGGAGGCGCTGGTGGCCGATGCCGTCGAAAAGGGTGGAAAGGTGGCCGCCGGCGGGAAGCGGCAAGGGTCGGTGGTCGAAGCTACGGTCATCGACGGTGTTCATCCCGGCATGCGGGTCTATGCCGAGGAATCCTTCGGTCCCGTCAAGCCGGTCATCCGGGTGTCGGGAGAGGAAGAGGCGATCCGGATCGCCAACGACACCGAATACGGCCTCTCCGCGGCAGTCTTCAGCCGCGACATCCAGCGCGCCCTCAGAGTGGCCGAGCAACTCGAAACCGGGATCTGCCACATCAACGGCCCGACATTGCACGACGAGGCGCAAATGCCCTTCGGTGGCGTGAAGGGCAGCGGCTATGGCCGCTTCGGCGGCAAGGCGGCGATTGCCGAATTCACCACGCTGCGCTGGGTGACGATAGAGGATGCGCAGCAGCACTATCCGTTCTGAGGATCGGGCAAGCCGGGGCCAGCGAGGCATGGCGCGCTCGATGGCCCCGCACCATATGCACGATCTTCCTGTGCACATTGAAATCCAGGATTGAACTCCCCACATGAAAGCCGGCAACTGCCGGGGTTCCTCCGGAACGCTTTCCGGCGAAACGCAGCCATGGTGAATGCGCGGGCAGAATTTATCCCGTATTTTCCGTGGCTTATCAAAAACGACAGTTTTTTGACAATTGGCTGTTGACGGCAAAAGGGAGTGGCCGTATAAGCCGCTTCACCGAACGAGAGGGCGGCGCCGACGAGGCGAGCGGCACTCTGGTTCAGACAGAACCTCTGGAAATTGGCTGAGATGCTGATTGGTAGCCGGGCTTGATGGTTTGGCGCAGGGTTTTTTCGACGGCGTGAGTGTCGTCTGTTATTTGACAATTGAAGAATGGAAGAAAGAGAAACGTGGACGGCGGTCTTGCGTAGGTG
>DATGWU010000057.1:0-7025 GCA_035299345.1 Rhizobium sp. | reverse complement strand
TCCTCTACCGGTTCCGCGTAGGCCTCGTGGCCCTCTTCGGCGACGGGCTCCTGGTAGGCTTCCGGTTCCGGTTCAGGCTCCGGCTCCGCATGGGTCGCGGCAGCCGGGGCGATCCCCAGCTCCTCTTCCAGCATGGCGGCTTCCGGCTCTTCCGGCAGGGCTTCGATGTGCTCGGCTTCGACCTCCTGGATGGCAGCTTCGAGCTTGTCCATCTGGCGGCGCAGCATCTCCTCCGGCGGACGCGGCGACATGTTCTCCAGCTGCCGCGCCACCGCGCTCCGGGCCTTTTCATAGACCTTCGCACGCATCTCCGGTGTGTTGTTCGACAGGCCGTCGACGGCACGCCGGATAACCGAAATGAAATCAGCCATGAGCACTTTCTCTTGATCGCCGGCGTCTGCCGGCGGACAATTCGTTAAAGAATTCCGACATTAATCCTCAAACGGGTCGGTCACAAGTATGGTGTCGTCACGTTCGGGACTGGTCGAAAGCAGCGCCACCGGCGCGCCGATAAGCTCCTCGACCTGGCGTACGTACTTGATCGCCTGCGCCGGCAGATCGGCCCATTTGCGGGCGCCGACGGTCGAATCCTTCCAGCCTTCGAGCGTGATATAGACGGGCTCGACGCGAGCCTGGTCGCCCTGGCTCGCCGGCAGGTGATCGATCTCCTTGCCGTCGAGCATGTAGCCGACGCAGATCTTGATCTCGTCGAGACCGTCGAGGACGTCGAGCTTCGTCAGCGCGATGCCGGAAATGCCGTTGGTGGCGACCGCCTGGCGAACGAGGGCCGCGTCGAACCAGCCGCAGCGGCGCTTGCGGCCCGTCACGGTGCCGAATTCATGGCCACGTTCGCCGAGGAACTGGCCGATCTCGTCGGTGAGTTCGGTCGGGAACGGCCCCTCGCCGACGCGCGTCGTGTAGGCCTTGGTGATCCCGAGGATGTAGCCGAGTGCACCCGGTCCCATGCCGGAGCCTGCCGCCGCCTGGCCGGCGACGGTGTTCGACGAGGTCACGAAGGGATAGGTCCCGTGGTCGATGTCGAGCAGCGAACCCTGCGCACCTTCGAACAGGATGCGCGAACCCTTGCGGCGCTCCTTGTCGAGATAGCTCCAGACGGTGTCCATGAAGGGGAGGATGCGGTCTGCGACATCCGTCAGTTCCTTCATGATCGCTTCATGGCTGACTTCCGGAACGCCGAAACCACGACGCAACGCATTGTGGTGGGTCAGGATACGATCGACCTTGCCCGCCAGTGCCTCGGTATTCGCGAGATCCATGACGCGGATCGCGCGCCGGCCGACCTTGTCTTCGTAGGCCGGGCCGATGCCGCGACGGGTCGTGCCGATCTTGGTGCCGGAATTGGAGGCCGCGTCCTCGCGCATGCCGTCCAGTTCCCGGTGCAGCGAGAGAATCAGCGTCGCATTGTCGGCGAGCTTCAGGTTTTCCGGCGTGACCTTGATGCCCTGCGCGTCCAGCCGGCCGATTTCGGCGACGAGCGCATGGGGATCGACGACCACGCCGTTGCCGATCACGGCCATCTTGCCCGGCCGGACGACGCCGGAGGGCAGGAGCGAGAGCTTGTAGCTCACCCCGTCGATCACCAGCGTATGGCCGGCATTGTGTCCGCCCTGGTAACGCACCACGACATCGGCGCGCTCGGAGAGCCAGTCGACAATCTTGCCCTTACCCTCGTCACCCCATTGCGACCCGACCACCACGACGTTCGTCATTTCGAAATCCTGCCTATCTGCGCTGGCTGCGCCCTGTCCAAACCCGCGCATCTATACTGTGTTGCTTTTTTAAAATCGACCTGTTTGTGAAAAGCGATTTGGCTTTTTGCGTGACAACGCCCTCTCCCTCGCCTATCCCGAGGGCCGGACCGGCGCGACGCACCGGCCGTTCCCGTCCCAATCCGAAGGTAAGCCGCTTGCCTTTTCGCTCCTATATTCTGCTCACCGTCTGCACGCTTTTCTGGGGCGGCAATACCATCGTCGGCAAGCTGGCGATCGGCCACATAAGCCCGATGGCGCTCAACCTCTCCCGTTGGGCGATCGCGGCGATCCTGATCTCGGCGATTTCAGTACCGCAGCTCAAGGCCGACTGGCCGGTGCTCCGGCGCAACTGGCTGCTGCTGCTTGCCTACGGCGCCATCGGCTACACGGCCTTCAACGGTTTCCTCTACACCGCCCTGCAATATACGAGCGCGGTCAACGGCGCGATCGAACAGGGCGGCATCCCCATCCTGATCTTCGTGCTGAACTTCGCCTTCTTCCGCATACCCGTGTCCCTCGTCCAGATCGTCGGCTTCCTCATCAGCTTCGTTGGCGTCGCGCTGACGGCCGGCCACGGCGATCTATCGGCCCTGCTCGCACTGACCCTCAACTACGGTGACGCCCTGCTGCTGCTGGCCGTCGTCGCCTATGCGATCTACACCGTCGGCCTGCGCTGGAAGCCGCCGCTGCACTGGAAGAGCATGATGGCCGGCGCCTCCCTCGGCGCCACCCTGAGCGCGCTGCCGCTCGTCTTCTGGGAGGCGGCGGCCGGAAATCTGGTCGTGCCGGATCTCACCGGCTGGGCGCTCATCACCTATGCGGCACTCTTCCCGTCGCTCATCTCGCAGATCTTCTACATCAAGGGGGTCGAGGGCATCGGCGCCAACCGTGCAGGCCTCTTCATCAATCTCGTGCCGGTCTTCGGCACGCTGCTCTCGGTCACCCTTATTTCCGAGCCAGTGCAGCTCTTCCACGTCGTCGCGCTCGTCCTCGTGCTCGGAGGGATCGCGATCGCCGAATGGGGCAAGCCCGCGACGGCGGGCAAACAAGGTGCATAAAACGAAGAAGGGAGCCCTCACGGCTCCCTTCGACAAGGTCGGATTTTGCTGGGTCGGGTGTTACTGGACCACGCTCACGACCACATGGGTCTGCGGGTCCACGATCACCCGTTGCTCATTGACCACCGCATAGGCGTAGGTCGGGTTCTCCGGAACGGGAACCAGGACCACCTCCTGCGGCAGCGTCGTGCCGACGGCGATCGGCTGGTCGACGACCACGGCCGTGGCAGGCGCCGGCTGCTGCTCGACATAGGTGATGACTTCAGGTGGCGGCGGAGCGACGGCCGTCCCGGCGATTGCGCCGACGACACCACCGACTGCGGCACCGACCGGACCACCGACGATGGCGCCCGTCACGGCACCCCCCGCCGCACCGGTCACGGTGCCTTCCTGCGCCGCGCTGGTCCCGGCGAGTGCACCGAAAACAAGGGCGGAAATAGCTAGCAGTTTCGTCTTCATGGCTTCATCCTTTCTGGCTGTTTGCCATGACCGGGAAACCGTGAATCTCGTTTCTTTGTTCCGGGAAATGCGCTCGAAACCGGGTCGGGAACGGTCTTGACGAGGGTCCAAAAAGACAAAAATCCCTTTAAAATCCGGGAGAAGAAAGAAGCCGGATCGAACACCGGCGACCGCATATTTTTTTGACCGCCCCCGCCTTCCGGCCGAGCAATTCAGGCGCCGGAACGGCGAAAAGACGGCAATCTGCGGACGGATGCGCCGACGCTCACTCGCCGTAGCCGATGACCGCCTTGACCTCGAGGAAGTCGCGCAGGCCCCACTCGCCGTATTCGCGGCCGTTGCCGGACTGCTTGTAGCCGCCGAACGGCGCATAAGGGTCCCACGCCGGATAGTTGACATGGACGCAACCGGCCCGGAGCCGGGCCGCAACCTTGCGGGCATGGCCGATATCCCCCGACTGGACATAGGCGGCAAGCCCGTAGACCGTGTCGTTGGCGATCGCGATCGCCTCTTCCTCATCCTTGTAGGGCAGGATCGACAGGACCGGCCCGAAGATTTCCTCCCGGGCGATGGTCATGTCGTTCGAAACGTTGCCGAACACCGTCGGGCGCACATAGTAGCCGCGGTTGAGGTGTTCCGGCCGGCCCGGCCCGCCGGCGACCAGCGTCGCCCCCTCGCGAATGCCGGCTTCGATCAGTGCCTGGATCTTGTCGAACTGGACGTGGCTGACCACCGGTCCGAGCCGGGTATCCGGTGAGCGGGGGTCTCCGACGACGAAGGGTTCCGCGGCAGCTTTCGCGACCGCCAGCGCCTCGTCATGGCGGTCGGCCGGCACCAGCATGCGCGTCGGCGCATTGCAGGACTGCCCGGAATTGCCAAAACAGCCGGCGACGCCCTTGCGCACCGCAACGTCCAGATCGGCATCCGGCAGGATGATGTTTGCGGACTTGCCACCGAGTTCCTGCGCCACCCGCTTCACCGTGTCGGCCGCAACCTTGGCGACCGCGACCCCGGCACGGGTCGATCCGGTGAAGGAGACCATGTCGACATCGGGATGGCTCGCCAGCGGCTGGCCGACATCCGGCCCGGTTCCATGGACGAGGTTGAAGACGCCCTTCGGCGTGCCCGCCGCCTCCATGATCTCGGCGAAGATGACGCCGGTGATCGGTGCGATCTCCGACGGCTTCAGCACCATGGTGCAGCCGGCGGCGATAGCCGGCGCCACCTTGCAGGCGATCTGGTTGAGCGGCCAGTTCCACGGGGTGATGAGGGCGCAGACGCCGATCGGCTCGCGCACGACCGTCGTCGTGCCGCGCTTCTCGCTGAAGGCGAAGGTCTTCAGCGCCTCGATGGTCGTTTCGATATGCGCCGAGCCGGAGGTCGCCTGCGAATCACGGGCGAAGGGAAGCGGCGCGCCCATCTCGCGGCTGACCGCCTCGGCGATGTCGTCGATCCGGTCGTTGTAAGCGGCGAGAATGCGCTCGAGAAGCGAAAGCCGTTCCTCCCGTGAGGTGACGGAAAAGGCCGGGAATGCCGCCTTTGCCGCGGCCACCGCCCGGTCGACGTCGGCGGCCGAACCGATGGCAATCTGCGTGAACGCCTCTTCGGTCGACGGATCGATGACGTCGAGTAGCGCCGGCCGGACCGGATCGACCCACTGGCCATTGATGAAGAATTTGAGGCGATTGCTCATGCACGGGCTCCCGATCTGGACGGCTGCGCCGCACTATCCGACAGGCGGGCGACGGCCGCAAGCACGGAGGCAGGCGGTCGGCGGCAGTTTATTGCGAAAGCACGGCATCGGCCGGAAGCTGCCAGTCGATCGGCTCCAGTCCACGCGAGCGCAGGAACTCGTTCGCCTTGGAGAAATGCCGGCAGCCGAAGAAGCCGTTATGCGCCGAGAGCGGCGAGGGATGCGGCGCCCTCAGCACCAGATGGCGCTCGCGATCGACGAAGGCCGCCTTATTCTGCGCATAGGAACCCCAGAGCATGAAGACGACCGAGGAGCACTCGTCGTTGACGGCGCGGATCACCGCATCGGTGAAGCGTTCCCAGCCGCGGCCCTGATGCGAGGCGGCGCGGGCCTCCTCCACCGTCAGCACGCTGTTGAGCAGCAGCACGCCCTGTTTCGCCCAGCTCTCGAGGAAGCCGTGGCGGACCGGATGAATGCCGAGATCGGTTTCCAGTTCCTTGTAGATGTTGACGAGCGACGGTGGGATGCGCACGCTCGGCTGAACGCTGAAGCACAGGCCGTGCGCCTGGCCGGCACCGTGATAGGGGTCCTGCCCCAGGATCACCACCCGCACCTTGCCGAGCGGCGTCAGGTCGAGTGCCCGGAAATATTCGGCACCCTTCGGGAAGATGCGCTTGCCGTTCGCCCTCTCGGCGACGAGGAACTCCCGCAATTGCTGCATGTAGGGACTTGAAAACTCCGGCCCGAGAACCCGTTTCCAGCTCTCCTCCAGTCTGACGTCTGCTGCGCTCATTGTCGGCCATCGTCTTTTGCGGTTAACTCGCCCTTGAATGAAAGAGGACGGCGGACCGAGTCAAGTGCGGCGATCCTCGCGGGACGGGATGGGGCACGACCGGAGATGAAGAGAGCGGCAATTCTCTGGCGCGAACACCGCGTGCTGCTTCTCGCCTTCCTCGCGGCCTCGGCGCTCGCGCTTTTCTTTGCGGCACGCTTCGCCTTCTACGTCATCTATTGGAGCGCACCGGAGCATCGCGACCAGCCGATCGAGACCTGGATGACGATCGGCTACATCGCCCGCTCCTACGATTTGCCGCGCGACGCTCTGGCGGAGGCCCTGGGGCTTGGGCCGCTCGGCACCGGCCGGAGGCCAACGGTGGAACAGATCGCCCGCGACCGTGGCATGAGCCCCGAAGAATTCCGCGCCGAGATCGAGCGGACGATCGCCGAACTCCGGGAAAGCGGCTCCGGCCGATGAGCGAGACCCTGCTTGCGCTCGTCCCGGTTTACGGACTGCCGCTGCTTGCGGCGGTGGCGGGCCTGAGCTGTCTCGGGCTGCCGCTTCCGGCCTCGCTGGTGATGATGCTGATGGGTTCCTTCGCCGCCGCCGGCGATTTCGGCCTGACGGCGGTCTTCGTGACCGCATTTGTCGCGGCCGTCGGCGGCGACCAGATCGGCTACTTCGTCGGGCGCTTCGCCGGCCGGGCGGTCACCGGCCGCATCGCGAGGAAGCGGGCCGGCAAGGCCGCACTCGACCGCGCGACGCAGGAGATCGCCCGCCATGCGACGATCGGCATTTTTCTCACCCGCTGGCTCTTCAGTCCGCTCGGCCCCTATATGAACCTGGTGACCGGCGCGACGGGTTTTTCGTGGGCACATTTCACTGCCGCCGGCGTCGCCGGCGAAGCGGTGTGGGTCACCCTGCATGTCGGGCTCGGAATCGCCTTCAGCGACAACATCCTCGCCATCGCCGAGATCGTCGGCGACGCGAGCGGCTTCCTCGCCGCCGGGATCGTGGCGCTTCTCCTCGGCTGGCGGCTCGTCACCGTTCTCCGCCACGGCAAATCCGGCCACATCTGACCGGTAACGGAGACAAATCCGCATTCATCCCCGGCGTCCCCATCTTTCGTCTCAGGACGGCAATACCCTTTTGCAGAATTGTCATGTGGCGATAGTATCAGGCAGCGGATGGTACAAGGATCGTGACCATGTTGATCATGACGTTCTGCGCGACTGCCCTGCTTATCCACCTCGTCAGCCTCGGCT
>DATGWU010000056.1:0-4000 GCA_035299345.1 Rhizobium sp. | reverse complement strand
GAGGATGCCACAGCGACGGCGGATGCCGTTACGCCCGCGGCCTCGGCCGTGAACGAGACGACCGCCACCGTTCCTCCCGTTGATGCCGCTGCCGACGCCAGCCTCGTGCGTTCCGTGCAGGAAGCGCTCGCCCGCCGCGGCTTCTACGACGGCACCGTCGACGGCGTCACCGGGCCGCGCACCGAGGCCGCGATCGCCGCCTTCCAGAAATCCGTCGCCATGCCGGCGGACGGCCGTCCGAGCCCGGAACTTCTCGCAGCCCTCACCGTCGAAAGCGGCGCCGTCGCCGTTCGTCCGGCCCAGCGCCCGGCCGGCGACATCTCGCCGGCAGCCGGCGAGGACCCGGTCGCCGCCGCGATCCGCAGCGCCGAACGCACCGTCGCCACCGTTTCGGAAAAGCGCCGCAAGGCGCAGACGGAGGCCCGCACCGTCGAGGTGGCGCTACGGCCGGCAAAGGACATCCCGCAGGCGATTGCCGGCGGCGCCGACCCGAACATGGTGATGGCGATCCAGCAGGGCTTAAGCAACATCGCCTACAGCGACGTCAAGGTCGATGGTGTCGCCGGCGCCGAGACGCAGGCGGCGATCCGCCACTTCGAACGCCACTATCGCCTGCCGGAAACCGGCGAGCCGAACCCGGCGGTGCTGAAGAAGCTCAAGGACATCGGCGCCCTCTGAACTGGCCGGACCTTAGACTTTCGTCTATATGTGAATATTTGCAAAGCCTTAACCACGATCGGCGATGATCCTCCGAATCTTGGGAGGGGTTTGCAATGACCGTGTCGAATGCGCTCGCCGTGAGTGAAGAGCATGACGTGCCCGAGGAGGGCGCGGCGGACGCCGCCGTCCTCAAGCGGATCGTCTCCGAAATGGCCCGCGAGGCCTCCGAGCTCGGCATCGACCTCGTCGACATCGCCGGCGCGATCACCGACGTCGCGGCGATGTCGAAGCGCCATGCCGTGACCTTCGACGAGATCACCCGCACCGCGCTTTCGATCGCCGAGACCAACAATGCGGTCGCCTCCGCGCTCGGCGAAACCGATGCGACCGCCGGCGAGGCCCGCCGGATGCTGTCGGACTCGGCAAGCCGCATGACCGGAGCGGTCGGCAAGATCGACCAGATGGTCGACGCCTCGATGGAGATCAGCAGCGAGATCGGCACCTTCTCGCGCTCGCTCTCCGACGTCGACAAGGTGGCGACCGAGATCGGCACCATCGCCCGGCAGACGAACCTCTTGGCGCTCAACGCGGCGATCGAGGCGGCGCGCGCCGGCGAGGCCGGCAAGGGCTTTGCCGTGGTGGCGGCGGAAATCCGCGCACTGTCGCTTCAGACCTCGCAGGCGACCGCCTCGATCCAGGCGATCCTCGACGACATCCGCAGCAAGATCGAGAAGCTCGCCACCGCCGGCAAGGGCGCGAGCGAGAGCGCGCTCGACGTGCGCGAGACCTCGCAGGCGATGAACCAGTCCTTCGGCACCATGGAAGGGGTGATCACCCGCATCCTCGACAGCGCGTCGGTAATGGCGAAGACCACGGATACGGTGAACGGCCAGTGCTCCGCCTTCGTCGTTACGCTCGGCGAGATGGCGGGCGAGGTCAGAAGCTCCGACGGCGCGCTACAGGCGGCCGCCGCCCGCGTCGACAAGGTGGTGAACCTCTCCGAGACGCTGATCCAGCTGACCGCGAGCGCCGGCATCGAGACCGTCGACAGCGCCTGGATCCGCACCGCCCGCGGGGTGGCCGAAGACATCTCGGCGGCCTTCGAGGAGGGCGTGCGCACCGGCCGCATCGCGATCGACGCGCTCTTCGACCGCCAGTACCGGCCGATCCCCGGCACCGACCCGGTGCAGATGATGGCCCGCTTCACCGAATTCACCGACAGGGTGCTGCCGCCGATCCTCGAGCCGGTGCTCTCCTTGAGCGACCGCGTCGGCTTCTGCGCCGCCGTCGACGTCAACGGCTACCTGCCGACCCACAACCGCAAGTTCTCCGAGCCGCAGCGGCCGGGCGACGCGGTGTGGAACACCGCCAACTGCCGCAACCGCCGCATCTTCGCCGACCGCGTCGGGCTTGCCGCCGGCCGCTCGACGGCCCCCTTCCTCGTCCAGACCTACCGCCGCGACATGGGCGGCGGCAATTTCGTCGTGATGAAGGACATCTCCGCCCCGATCACCATCTCCGGCCGCCACTGGGGCGGGCTGAGGCTGGCGGTGAGGGTGTGAGGGCAGAGGCGCGTATCTCGCTGGGAAACCGTCAGCTTTTCGCTCCTCAGTACCCGGCCTCTTTCAGGTGGCGGAAGGCGAGGATGAAGACGGTGTTTTCTGCCGGACTGTAACGGTAGAGCGCCGCATAGCCGGCGGCGCCGAAGGGGATGACGAGCTCCCGGAGGGCCGGCTCGTCATCGAGTGGCCTGCCGATTTCCGGCGATGTCTCCAGCAGGAGGACGTGTTTCGCGATCGTCTCCGCCGCGCGCCGTGCGGCGTCCGAATTCCGGGTGGAAAGGAACGTCCGGCAGCGCTCGAGGCCCGCGATCGCACCTTCGGTGACGATCACTCGTGGCACTTGGGCGCGTCCGTTTCGGCTTCGGTGCCCCAGCCGGAGAGCCACGAGCGGACTTCTTCGCCCGTCAGGTGCCGGCCGGTTTCCTGATACTCGGCCCACGACGCCATGGCTTCCTGCCGGAAGCTTTCGCGGGCCTCCTCGCGTTCGACATATTGCTTCAGCGCCTCGCGCATGATCCAGTGGGCCGAGCGCTGCCGCGTCTCGGCAAGCTGCTGGATGCGGCCCTTGAGGTCGTCATCGATCTTGATGGATGTCGCCATGGTCCTGCGCCTTATTCAAAGGTAATACCTGGTGATAATAGGTGATGACGGTTCGCCTGTCCATGCGGGCCTCTCGCCCCATTCCCTTCTCTCCCCGCTTGCCCTATGACGCGCGGATGCGTCTTCGTTCCGACATCTTCGTTTCCGCCCTCGTCCGCCGCGTGTTTTCGTCCGGCGGGTTTGCCGCCGTCGCCCGCAAGGGCGCGGAGGAGGCGGGCGCGATCTATGTGCGGCAGCATTTTCGCGACGGGCTCGAAACCCTCTACGGCCCGGCGCCGCAGAGCCTGATGGCCGAGGAGGGGCGCGATACGCGCGCCTTCGAGGTGCGGCTGACGCGCGTGGAGGCGGGCGAGGTCGACGCCCTGCTTGCGCGCGAGGGGCGCTTCGACCCCGATTACTGGGTGGTGGAACTCGAAACCGACGACCTCGACGGCGTGCTGCCCATCGCCGGCGGCGAGGGGTAGGCGAGGGGCCTCCCCGTGCGGGGAATGCCTCAGCCGCGCGGGCGTTTGTGCGCGACCGTCTCCCATGCCGTGCGCAGCAGGTCCTCGACGTCCCCCGGGGCCGCGTCCGCGTAGCGCAGCACCGTCCAGCCCTTGAGACCCCAGGCGCCGGGAACCGGAAAAAGCAGGCCGGGTGCGGCGGCGACGGCGAGCGCCTGCCGGTCGGGGGTAAGCTTCAGCACCAGCTCGCCCGGCCGTGGCAAAGTGGCGAAGACCTTGTTCCGAAAGCGAAAATCGCGCTTTCCGAAATGGGCGCTCTCCTCCGTCTCCGGCAGCGCCAGCGCAAGAGCGACAACCTCGTTCTCGGTCATGGCGGCTCCTTCTCAGTTGGTGCGAGGATAGGGGAGAGCGGTGGGTGGGACAACGGATAGGAAAATAATCCTTGACGGCGTGACGGTCGTTTGCTAGTCTTTTGTCATGGTCGAAGAAATGCGGCCGGGGTGGCCCGGTGGTGCTCCTGGCGCAAAAGGTCGCCGTCATCCCCGCCCTCGGGTTGAACCCGAGGATGATCCGGGATCGGGTGCGTTCAAGCCCTTGATTTGAAAAGAGTCTTTCACGGCGCGGACGCGCCGTGGCTGGATGCCGGGTCAGGCCCGGCATGACGGAGGCGATGGATGCGCTGCCCGGTCTCCCCCCTTGTGGGGGAGATGTCACGAAGTGACAGAGGGGGTGAGC
>DATGWU010000055.1:0-10296 GCA_035299345.1 Rhizobium sp. | reverse complement strand
CGCCGCGCCGTGTGATGACCTTCAAGGCGTCGAACGTGCTGAAACAGCGTATCCTGCGGGCGCATCTTTCCCGCAAGGCCAAGCAGAAGCCACAGAACCCGGCCTCCTGAGGGCAATTGCGGTGGAGCGCTGGGCCTCAACGCTCCGCGGATACTTGAAATCTTCTGGATAAATCGTTGAAATGCTCCGAATCATGGCTCGGAGCAGTGCTCCGTACGAGCCGCGTAAAGGACGGGAGCTGAGCCTTGGACAAGAGTCCGGATGCGTTTCGCACCATCAGCGAGGTCGCCGACGACCTCGATCTGCCGCAGCACGTGCTGCGTTTCTGGGAGACACGCTTTCCGCAGATCAAGCCGATGAAGCGGGGAGGCGGGCGACGCTATTACCGGCCCGACGACATCGAGCTCCTCAAGGGTATCCGCCATCTGCTCTATGATCAGGGCTACACCATCAAGGGCGTGCAGAAGCTCCTGAAGACCAACGGCAACAAGTTCGTCATGGCGGTTGCGAGCGGCGATGTCGCGGCGATGGAGGCTCTGGTGGCCGCAAGCAGCGGCAAGCAGGAAGAACCGCGCCTTGCCGGGCCGGAAGAGGACCAGATCGTCGGCCGCCCGAAGGCGCGCAGCACCGGCCGTTTCTTCGGCTTCGGCGGGAACGGCGACGACGTGCCCGAGGTGACCAACGGCAAGGGTTCGGTCGGCAAGGAAGACCGCGCCCTGCTGCAGGAGGCGCTCTTCGACCTGCTCGAATGCAAGCGCCTGCTCGACCAGGTGCGTTGAGCCATTCTTGGCGGCAAATCTTCTCTCGCGTACTTTTTCCCTTGCACAGCCGTAACCTAGCCATTAAGGAGAACGTGCTTTGCAAGAAGCTGGTCGGGGCGTAGCGCAGCCCGGTAGCGCACTTGACTGGGGGTCAAGGGGTCGCTGGTTCAAGTCCAGTCGCCCCGACCATTTAAATTCTTGATATCCCAGTACAATCATCAGAACGAATAGACATGCTGCACCGCTTGGCGGAGCCGCTGGCGAGCGTATGTCGCAATTGCGCGGCGGCCTTCAGGGCCGTGGCGGACGCGTCCGATACCGGTCGTAATCAGATGCTCTCAGTCGTCGTTGGTGGCGTTGAGCCTCTCCGGCGGAATACCTTCGTCGCCGGGTTCCCGTTTCGTCAGGCGCACCCCGTCACCGCCGATCGCGCAGTCGCCATCTGCGAGGAATGTGATGCCGAGGCGCTGGAGTGCGCCATGGAGCGCCGAGAGTGCAGCGGCGTCGACGGCCCTTCCGGTGACCGGCGATTCGCACTGCAGGATGACGAAAGCGGAGACGCCGCTTTCCGCCGACAATTCGTCGACACTGATGCCGAGAAGCGCCCTTGCGGCGCGGACCTGTGCAGGCGAGATCGTGTTCATCATCATGATCCACTATATGCCGCTGTGTCTTCCAAAAGCAATTCGGTCGGCGGTGCGACGAGTTCCCGGTAGACCGAGAGTGTCCGGCTCACCATGACGTCCAGTCCGTAGCGCCCTGCTCGAGCCACCGCGCTGGCCGTCAGCCGCGCGCGCGTGGCGGTGTCGCCGAGCGACACCATCGCTGCGGCCAGTCCTGTCGGGTCGTCGTCGTTGCCGACGAGAAGGCCGTTGACGCCGTCCTCGAGTACCGTCATGACGCCGCCGACTTCGGTGAGGATGAGCGGCTTGCCGGCGGTCGCCGCCTCCAGCATGACATAGGACATCGCCTCGTAGCGGCTCGGCATCACCAGCGCGTCGAAGGCCTGTATCGCATCGTTTCCGGAAAGCTCGGCGGTGAGGCGGATGCGATCGGAAAAGCCCGACGCGGCAATCTGCCGGCGCAGCTCCGCTTCCATCTCGCCGGAACCGATCATCAGCAAGTGAGCCTGCGGCATCTGCGGTGCCATGCGTGCGAAGGCGGCGATCAGCCGTTCCGGTGCCTTTTGCGGCTGCAGTCGGCCGACGAAGCCGAAGACGACGGCCTCGTCCGGGATGCCCCAGCCGGCACGCAGTTCCGCGCGACGGTCGCTCGGAACCGGTGCGACGCCGTTGACGACGACGCGCAGTCTCTCGGCCGGGATGCCGAGCGAGATCGCATGATCGTACTCACTGTCGGAGACGCAGATCACGCGCTCGCTGAGATGACGGCCGAGAAAGCGCTCGACCGCGCCGTAGACGAACCGCCCCTTGCTGCCGAGCGTCGGGTCCATGGTGCGGAAGGCATGCGGCGTGTAGACCCGCGGCGTGTGGCGTCCCGGCAGCCGCAGGCGCGTGAGCGCGCCGGCCTTGGAACTGTGGCCGTGGATAATATCGAACGGTCCTTCCCGCGCGATGACCTCGCGCAACTGCCACCAGGCGACCGCGTCCCAGGGGCCGACGGCGCGCTGCATCGGAAGGGCAATGACCCGGTGCAGGTTGCGGGAGAGGAGATCCTCGACAAAGCGCGTCTCGGCGCGGACCGGTGAGTAGACGGCGGTCACGGCATGGCCTTGCTCGGCGAGCCCGCCGCACAGATCGATGAAGTGACGGCCCGATCCGCCGCCGCTCGGCTCCAGCACCTGGAGTACGGAGACGGGGTGTCCCGGCTGATATCGCGCGGCGGTCAAATCACTCGCCTTCCGAGGCTTTTCTGATGGCGCCGCTCGAGCGCTCCGCACCCCCAGACGATGCCGAGCAACAGGTAGAAGTGGCGCCAGTGGTCGATATCGATGACGTTGCCGATTGCCGCGTGGCCGATGATGGTGATCCAGGCGATCATCAGATGCGGTTGCCAGGGGCGATCGCGCAGGAGGAAGCGGAAACCGATCCGCAGCGTCCAGAGGATGAGAAGGATGAAGGTGACGAAGCCGAGCCAACCGTAGCTCGTCAGCGTCTTCAGCCAGATATTGTGCTCGTCTTCCGGAAAGATCGTGCTGAAAACCATCGGCCCGATGCCGAGCGGCCGCTCCATCGACATGAGGAAGCCGAGACGGTGACGCTCGAAGCGGCCGAGATGACCGCTGTCGTATTCCTGGATGCCGGTGCGGCTGAGGAACAGGTCGCGCACCTGCTCGACCTGCAGCGCGATGGCGAGAGCGAGCACGAGCACGACGACCGCGGTGATCGTCAGCATCAGGATCTTCAGACGGAAGGCCCCGGTGCGCTCCTTGAGCAACAGGATGAAGACCAGCGCGACGGCGGAGAACAGGAAGAGCGCCCAGGCGGCGCGGGAGAAGGACAGGAACACGCCGAGGGCCACCACCAGCAGGCCCGCGACCTTGAAAGGCGCGTCGGCGAGGCGCCCGGTCAGAAGACCATGGATCAGGTAGAGCGAGGGGGCGATGAGGAAGGGACCGAAGACGTTCGGGTCCTGGAAGGCGCCCATGGCGCGGTCATAGCGAGTGAAGACCTCGGAACCCGGAAAGGCGTGGAAATAGCCGAGGATGCCGAGCATGGAGGTGACGATCGCGGCGACCACCCAGGCATCGAAGATCAGATTGAGACGCCGGGCATCGTCCTCGATCACGGCCGCATAGAAGACCGCGGTGAGAGCGAGAAAGGTCGAAACGGCAAGATACATCGGCCCGTCGCCGAGGTCCTGCATGACCGTCAGCGAGAGGATGCCGCCGACATTGAAGACAAGAAGGAGGGCGACCAGCGGCGCCGTTCCGCGGGAAATCCTCAGGCCGAAGAGGAACCAGAGGGCGATCTGCCCCACCATCCACAGTTCGTAGGGCGCCGGCTCGGAGATCACGAATCCCGAGAGGAACACGCCGACGGCGAGGCTCGCCGCACCGATCAGCGACACGATCGCCGCGGACGAGGGCGGCCGCCGGCCGGCAAGGGCGTGGTTCGCACTCAATAGGCGTTTTCCGTGTTGAGCAGCCGGAAGGGCGTGAGAAACAGGATCTTGAGATCGAGGAACAGCGACCAGTTTTCGATGTAATAGAGGTCGTAGGCGGTGCGCAGCTTGATCTTCTCGTCCGTATCGACTTCTCCGCGAAGGCCGTTGATCTGCGCCCAGCCCGTGACGCCGGGCTTGACGCGATGGCGGGCGAAGTAGCCTTCGACGATCTCCGAATACTTGCGGTCGCGGGTCTGCGCGAGCACGGCGTGCGGGCGTGGTCCGACGAGCGACAGGCTGCCCTGCAGCACGTTAAAGAATTGCGGCAGCTCGTCGATCGAGGATTTGCGCAGGAACCGTCCGACGGGGGTCACTCGCGGGTCGTTCTTCGTCACGGCCTGACGGGCGGTCGGATCGCTCATTTCCGTGTACATGGAGCGGAACTTCAGGACGCGGATGATCTCGTTGTTGAAACCGTGCCGCTCCTGGATGAAGAAGACCGGTCCCTTGGACGTGGCCTTGATCGCGACGGCGGTGGCGATCATCACCGGCCAGAGGAGGGCGAGCGCGAGCAGGCTGAAGGTAATGTCGAAGACGCGCTTGGCGACCGAGTCCCAGTCACGGATCGGCTTGTCCATGATGTCCAGCATCGGGACCGCGCCGACATGCGAATAGGCGCGCGGTCGGAAGCGCAGGCTGTTCGAATGGGCGGCGAGGCGGATGTCGACCGGCAGAACCCAGAGCTTGCGCAGAAGATGCAGGATGCGTTCCTCGGCGCTGAGCGGCAGGGCGATGATTAGCATGTCGATGCGGGCGAGGCGGGCGAATTCGACGAGTTCGGCGAAGGTGCCGAGCTTCGGATATCCTGCGACGACGGTCGGCGACCGGGCGGTGCCGCGATCGTCGAAGATGCCGCAGATGCGGATGTCGTTGTCGGGCTGCATTTCGAGAGCACGGATCAGGTCCTTGGCCGGCTGGCCACCGCCGACGATGACTGCGCGGCGCTCCATGACGCCGTTTCGCGCCCAGCGGCGGAACCGGAAGCCGAAGAGCACACGCTCCGTGAGCAGGAAGGCGCTGCCGACCACGAACCACGCGATCAGCCAGTCACCGAAGGCGAGAGCATGATCGCCGGCGAGGAAGAGGGCAAGGGCGGAAACCACCATCGCCACCATGAACGATCCCCAGATGCGCGGAACGGAACGCAGCGGCGCCCTCAGCGCCGGGACCTGGTAGCTGTCTGCGATCTGCATCATGAGGACGGTAGCGCCGGAGGTAAGGACGACGATGGCGAGATCGGCCCAGAGATTTGTCGTCAGTGCGTCCGCGGCGAAGTAGAAAGTACCGAGACCGAGTGCGAGGAGGCAGAGAAATTCGAAGAGCCTCATCTGCCCGATGATGATCGCCGGCGAGTAGTTTCCTTCGCTCAGATGGTTGGCGACCTGCCTGGCGAGCGCGTTGATCTTGCCGCCGTCCTCCGGCGCAGCGGTAGCGTCGCCACCGCTGCCCTGCGTGACCTTTCGGCGCAGTCTATCGATGTCGAATTGCTGATGCTTTTCCATCTGGTTCATCGCCGGCTTGGGCCCCGTCGGCCACATTGTGGCAAGAAGGTCCTAAGAATCCTTTAGGGCGCGCGTGTTGTCCCGTTCTGATACGCCACGGTTTCTCTTTGCGACAGTCTGGCTGCTTGGAATTCGGGAAATTTGACACCGATCAAGGAAGCATGAGACGCATCGTGGCTGAAAAGGCGACAAGAGAAAAAAGAGAGCGACGTCCATGGACAAGAAGCACGCGTTCAACATCGGCTATTTCCTGTTTGTCTTCACGCTTCTCCTGGCGTTCCAGGCCTGGCTCGGCTACCGCGACTATGCGCAGGTCTCCTACAGTGAAATGATGCGGATGGCGGAGGACGGCCGGATCGCCTCCGTGACGCTGACGGAGACGAGGATCGAAGGCGAGTTCACGGAGCCCCAGAACGGCAAGAAATACTTCATCGCCAACCGTGTCGATCCGCAGCTTGCGGCAATCTTCGAAAAGGCGGGCGTCAAGGTTTCGGGGGCGTCGGACAGCAACTGGCTGACGACGCTTCTTTCCTGGATACTCCCGGTCGTTGTCTTCTTCACGCTCTGGTCGTTCTTCTTCCGCGGCATCGCCGAGAGGCAGGGCATGGGCGGGCTCATCAACATCGGCAAGTCGCGGGCGAAGATCTACCTGGAGCGCAAGACCGGCGTGACCTTCGACGACGTTGCGGGGATCGACGAGGCCGAAGCCGAGCTTCAGGAAATTGTCTCGTTCCTGAAGGACAAGGATCGCTACGGACGGCTCGGCGCGCGCATCCCGAAGGGCATTCTTCTGGTCGGACCGCCCGGCACCGGCAAGACGTTGATGGCGCGCGCGGTCGCGGGAGAGGCGGGCGTGCCGTTCTTCTCGATCTCCGGTTCGGAATTCGTGGAGATGTTCGTCGGCGTCGGCGCTGCGCGCGTCCGCGACCTTTTCGAACAGGCCCGTGCCGCTGCCCCGTGCATCATCTTCATCGACGAACTCGACGCGCTCGGACGGGCTCGAAACTCCTTCGGCGGCTTCGGCGGCAACGACGAGAAGGAGCAGACGCTGAACCAGTTGCTCGCCGAGCTCGACGGCTTCGACCCGCGGGTCGGCATCGTCCTGCTTGCGGCGACGAACCGGCCCGAAATCCTCGACCCGGCTTTGATGCGCGCCGGCCGCTTCGACCGCCAGGTGGTGATCGATCGCCCGGACCGGAAGGGCCGCGAGGCGATCCTCAGGGTTCACATGAAGGGCGTCCTGATCGATCAGAGTGTCAAAATTGACGACATCGCCGGCCTGACGCCGGGCTTCACCGGCGCCGATCTCGCCAATCTCATCAACGAGGCGGCGATCGTCGCCACCCGACGCGGCGCGACGAAGGTCGCCATGGAGGATTTCGTTGCGGCCGTCGAGCGGATCATCGCCGGCTCGGAGCGCCGGAGCCGCATCCTGAACCCGGAGGAGCGCGAACGCGTCGCATATCACGAGATGGGCCATGCGCTGGTCGCGGCATCGCTCGAGCGCGCCGATCCGGTGCAGAAGGTGTCGATCATTCCCCGGTCGATCGGCGCCCTCGGCTACACCTTGCAGAGACCGACGGAGGACCGTTTCCTGATCACCGCCGGCGAACTCAAGGAGCGCATGGTGGCGCTGCTCGCCGGCCGCGCAGCGGAGGACCTGATCTTCGGTGAGATATCGACGGGAGCTGCCGACGACCTCGCCAAGGTAACCGACATCGCCCGCGAGATCGTCACGCGTTTCGGTATGGATGAGTCGGTGGGACAGGCCGTCCTGGAGCCGCAGCGCATGCAGTGGCTGGACGACAGCCAGATGCGCATGCGTCCCAAGGACTATTCGGAAGCGACCGCGCGGGAAGTGGACCTTGCCATCCGCACGATGATCGAGAAGGCCTATGCCGAGGCCAAGCGTATCCTGAACGCCAGGGTCGACCGGCTCAGGGAAGGGGCGAAGCTGCTGCTCGAGAAGGAAACGCTGACGCCTGACGATTACCCGCCGCTCGTCAAGGAGGTCGTTCCGGCGAAGGCCGGGAACTGAGGCGGACGCCGTTCAGATCGCAGCGAGCCGCTCGCGGTAGAAGCCGAGCATCTTCTCGGCCATGACGGAGGCGGAGAATTTCGCCTTGAACGCCACGGGGTCCGGCATGACGGACTTCGCCCATCCCGGGGTCGTCAGCGCCTTCGCCATCACGCGGGAGAGGTCGGCCGCATCGCCTCGCTCTGCCAGCGCTTCGCTGTCGGGGCCTAGAACCTCAGGGATGCCGCCGACGCGCGAGGCAATCAGCGTCTTTCCGGCGGCCAGCGTTTCGAGCACGATATAAGGCATGGATTCCGCACGCGACGGGACGACGACCATGTCCGAGGTCGCGAAGGCGTCCTTGATCGGCATCGCCGGCAGGAGGCCGACGCGACGTCCGAGCCCCTTCTGTACCAGCGTGGTCTCGTATTTGTCGCGGTCCGGGCCGTCGCCGATAACCAGCGCCGATAGCGGCCGGCCGACCAGCCGTTCCGTGCGGGCGAAGGCGTCGATGAAGACGTCCGGGCCCTTCAGGTCGCGCAGCATGCCGACATAGATGTAGTCGACGCTGTCGGAGCGCGTCGGGATCTGCTCGAAGTCGGTGTCGCTGATCCCGTTGTGGATCGTCCGCCAGTCGCAGCGAGGCTTGCCGACCTTGTTCTCGTAGGTCCGGTGTTCGAAGTCGCAGACGAAGACCAACGCATCGCCGAAACGCTCCAGCAGCCGTTCGAGTGCGAAGATGCCCCACCCGGCGAAGGTCGCCTGCTCGTAGTGCAGGCTCCCGCCGTGGGGCGTGTAGAAGCGGGCGACGCGATACCTTCGGACCCGCAGGGCTGAGCCGACGATGCGGACCAGTGCGCCGCCTTTGGCGCCGTGGCCGTGCAGAATGTCAGGCTGCAAGCTCTTGATTTCTTTGTAGCTGCTGCGGACGGTGGCGAGATCGCCGAAGCCGACCGAACGGCGAATGGGAATGCGTGTGAGGCCGAGCGCGAGGAACGGCCGGATCTGTTCGAAGAGCCGTTCCTCGTGCTCGCTGCCCGTCAGGCTGTCGCAGACGATGCCGACCTGATGGCCGGCGCGGCTGTGCTGTTCGGCAAGGTCGCGCACGTGGCGGAAGATGCCGCCCACGGGTGATCGGAAGCAGTGGACGATGCGGAGCGGTGGACCTTCAGGCATGGATCAGAAGAGCCGTTCTCGCACATAGACCGTGTCGCCTGCGAGGATCGGATCGGTGATCGGCACACGGCCGGTCATGATCTCGCCGTTGACGTTGCGCGTGATGTCGACATCTCTCTGGTTCGCTCTGGCCGTGAAGCCTCCGGCGACGGCGACGGCATTCTGAACCGTCATGCCCGGCACGTAGGAATATTGGCCTGGCTGTCCCACCTCGCCCATAATGAAGATGGACCGGTAGCGGTCGATCTCGATGCTGACGTCGGGATCGCGCAGGTAGCCCTGGCGGAGCTTCTGGGCGATCGTGCCCTCGAGTTGCGAAAGGGTCGAGCCGCGGGCGGCGACCTGTCCGACGAGCGGGAAGGCGATATAGCCGGCCTGGTCGACCGTGTAGGTATTGGTGAGATTGTCCTGCTCGAAGACCGTAATTCTCAGACGGTCGCCGCTGCCGAGGCGATAGGGCTCGATCGTCGACTCGTGGAAGGCTTTCGGCGCCGGCTGATAGCTGGTGCAGCCGGCAAGCGCCGCCAACGCCACGGCGAAGACGATAGACATGATCCGCTTTATGACAACAGCCAGTTCCATTGCGCTGTTCGCGCTCCCGAGTCGGTGCTTCCAAACTTGTCCCGTTATCCGTCGGGTAGGGTTAATGGCGGGTAAAGAAGTCGCGGCAGAATGGAGCACTGACGTGCCCGCTGGCCGGCGAGGTTAACTCTTGCGTTACCATAGTCGTTTACGTTTGGCCGAAATCCGGACCGGGAGTGCAGTATGTCGAGCGTAGGCAGCAGTCGTCAGGACGAGGATATCGATCTTGCCCAGTTGTTCCGTGCCGTCTGGCAGCGGAAGGGGCGGATCCTTGCCGCGACGGCGCTCGCCGCGGGCCTCGCATTCGTCGCGGCGAATGCCATCTCTTCGCGTTACAAGGGCGAAACGCGCATCCTGATCGAGGTGCGCGAGCCGAATTTCATGGGGCAGGGCGCAAACAGCGCCGACCTGCAGCCGCTTCTCGACGAGTTGAACATCGCAAGCCAGGTGCAGGTGCTGCGCTCGGTCGATCTCGTCAAGCAGGTCGCCCGCGACCTGAAGCTCTACGAGCGGAAGGAATTCGATCCGGTCGCCAGCCCGTCTGCGATCGACGAATTCATGGTTCTCGTAGGACTGAAGAAGAACCCGCTAGAACGTGCGCCCGAGGATCGTGTCGTCGACACCTTCCTCGAAAAGCTCTCTGTCTATCAGGTCGAGCGCTCCCGCGTGATCGCCGTTGCCTTCACCTCCAAGGATCCGGAGCTTGCTGCTGCGATCCCGAACGCGATGGTCGATGTTTATTTGTCCCTGCAGCGCGGCGCCAAGCTCGACTCGAATTCGCAGGCCGCCCGCTGGCTCGAACCCGAGATCGCCAACCTTCGCGAAAAGGTGAAGGAGGCGGAGCAGAAGGTCGCCGACTATCGCGCCGCCCACGACATCGTGCAGACGTCCGATACCGAGACCTTTTCTGGCCAGCAGTTGAACGACATTTCGGCCGAACTCGCCCGCGTCCGTAGCGAAATGGCCGACGCGGAGGCCAAGGCCGAGAACGTGCGCGCAGCACTCGCCGCCGGTCGCCCCGCCGACATGATCGACGCGGTCGCCAGCAATGCGACGATCCAGCGGCTGAAAGAAAGCGAAGCCGGCATCCGCGCGCAGATTTCCGAGCTTTCGATCACGTTGCTCGACGGCC
>DATGWU010000054.1:0-7313 GCA_035299345.1 Rhizobium sp. | reverse complement strand
GGCGACATCGAAGCCGCAATTGGCCGGCCGGAAGGGGGCGATGTCGACGCCGTTTTGGCGAAGCGGCGCGACCCAGGCCGCGTCCGAACCGAGCCGCGGCCAGCTTGCGCCGCCGAGGGCGAGGAGGGTGACCTTGCTCGCGACACGCTTCTCGCCGTCCGGCGTGTTGAAGACGAGATCGCTTCCCGCAAAGCCCGTCCAGCGATGACGGGTGCGGATCACGACGCCTTGCGCGTCGAGCCGCCGCAGCCAGGCGCGCAGCAGCGGCGAGGCCTTCATCACCTTTGGGAAGACGCGGCCCGACGAACCGACGAAGGTTTGCGTCCCGAGCCCTGCGGCCCAGTCGCGGACCTCCTGCGGGGTGAAGGCATCGAGGGCGGCGCGAAGGCGCGGCGAAGCGCTGCCGAAGCGTTCGGCAAAGCGCTCGAACGGCTCGGAATGGGTGATGTTGAGGCCCGACTTGCCGGCGAGCAGGAACTTGCGCGCGACGGTCGGCATCGCGTCGTAGACGGTCACCGCATAGCCGTCATGCGACAGCCGCTCCGCGGCGGCGAGGCCGGCCGGCCCGCCGCCGATGATCGCGACATCTGTCTGCTCCACCGAAACCACCCGCGGCTATCCGTCACTCGGCGAGCGCGCGGCGCAGCTTGCGCAGGATCACGCCGCGCGCCTTGTCGTCGGCCGCCTTCGCCAGTTCCTGCTGCAGGTCGAGGACGAGCGACTGGAAGTCGTTGTGCCAGTCCCGGTGGCCGACACGCGCGGGATCGATGCGTGGTTCCGGCAGTTTCTCCGAGATGTCGACGGCACGCTCCGGCCTGAGTTCGAAGGCGCCGTCGAGATGCGGCACATTGATCTTCTCCTCGGCGAGGAAGGCGGAGGCGCGCTTGCGCAGGCCGGCGATGCCGTCCTCTTCGCCGTGGACGAGGAAGAGGCCGGCGCGGATCGGCTGGCGCGTCTGCAGCCATGCGGCGAGCTCCGGCCCGTCGGCATGGCCGCTATAGATGTCGAGGCGGCGGATGCGGGCGCGCACATTGATCTCGTCGCCCTGGATGCGGACGATGGAGGCGCCTTCCTCGAGGATGCGGCCGAGCGTGCCGGTCGCCTGGAAGCCGACGAGCAGCACCGTCGCCTCGTCGCGCCAGAGCCAGTTCTTCAGCCGGTGACGGATGCGGCCGGCCTCGCACATGCCGCTCGCGGCGATGACGATGTGGAAGCCGCGCATCAAGTCGAGCGCCTTCGATTGCTCGACCGATTCGGTGAAGCGCACGTTGCGGGCATGAAGCGCGTCGGCCAGCAGTCCGCCGCTGTCCAGTTCGCGGGCGTGGCGCAGGAATATCTCGCTTGCCCGGGTGGCGAGCGGCGAATCGATGATGACCGGGCAGGTCGGGATCTTTTCCGATCGCATCAGGAAGATGAGGTCGGCGAGCAGTTCCTGTGTGCGTTCGACCGCGAAGGAGGGAATGAGGAGCGCGCCGTCCGGATGATACGCGTCGGCGACTTCGGCCCGGAGGGCCTCGCGCCGGGTCGTGTCGTTCGCCTCCTCTCTATCGGTATCACCGTAGGTGCTTTCGCAGATTACATAGTCCCAGCCGGACGGAGCCTCGGGATCGTATTGCAGCAGTTTGTGGCTCGGGCCGATGTCGCCGGAGAAGAGGATGCGCAGCGTCTTCTGCGGCGTCTCGACCTCCATTTCCACCGAGGTGGAGCCGAGGAGGTGGCCGGCGTTCCAGAAGCGGAACCGGACGCCGTCGGTCGCCTGCTGCCACGCCTCGAGTTCCACCGGGCGCAGCAGCGTGACGGCGATTGCCGCATCGCGGGCCTCGTAGATCGGCGTCACCGGATCACGACCGCGGCGGAGATTGCGGCGGTTGAGGAACTCGACTTCGCTTTCCTGGATGTGGGCGGAGTCAGGCAGCATGACCGAGCAGAGGTCGATCGTTCCGCGGGTCGCGTAGATCGGCCCCTGATACCCCATGCGGGAGAGCTTCGGCAGCAGGCCCGAATGGTCGATATGGGCATGCGTGAGGATCACCGCGTCGATGGCCGACGGGTCGAAAGGAAAATCCCGATAATTGAGTTCCTTCTCGGTCTTCGAACCCTGGAAGAGCCCGCAGTCGACGAGGATTTGCCGCTTTCCGACCTCCAGCCGGAAGCAGGATCCGGTGACGGTTCCGGCAGCGCCGTGAAAGCGAAGGACGGGATGGTCGTTCATGGGCGGCTCCTCCAAATTGCTGTTCAACGGCATTCAATGTAGCCCGGACGGGACAGTCGTCATTTGACGGGCATCAACCCGTGATAAGCCGCAACGGGCGTCCGCGTCCACAGACCTTCATCGGAAAACCTCCGCATTTCGTCAACGATGCTCAGGGCGGTGCCGCGTCTTCGACGGAACTTTTCCGGAAGCCTCCAGTTGAGGCCGGGGCAGCCCTGGCCGAGGGGCCGGTCCCGTATTCCGATCGCAGGGGATCTCATATGACCAGAATCATTTCGGTAGTCGTCTTCGGCGTGCTTGGGCTCGTCCTCCTCGCGGGAGGGATACAGCTGCTGATGCTCGGCGGCAGTCCGTTCTATCTCGCCGCGGGGATCGTGCTGATCCTTACCGCACTGCTCATCGCGATGCGCCGTGCGCTTGCACTCTGGCTCTACGGGCTCTTCATCGTCGTCAGCCTCGGCTGGGCGATCTTCGAGGTGGGCTTCGACTGGTGGCAGCTGGCCGCCCGTGGGGGGCTCATCATCGTTCTCGGGCTCCTGCTTCTTCTTCCCGGCGTGCGGCGGCCGCTCGGTGACCGCTATGCGGAGGAGCCGCAGCCGGCGAGCGCCATTCCGGTCGCGGTGCCCGTCGTCATCGCGCTCATCGTCGCCGGTTTCTCGATGACCACCGACCCGGCGGACGTTTCAGGATCGCTGCCGACCGAAGCCGCGGTCGCCCAGCCCAACTATGGCGGCGACGTACCGGACGAGGAGTGGCACCAGTACGGACGCACACCGTTCGGCCAGCGCTACTCGCCGCTCGAACAGATCACGCCGCAGAACGTTTCCTCGCTCAAGGTCGCCTGGGAGTACCGGACCGGCGACGTCAAGGGTCCGGACGATGTCGGCGAGACCACCTATCAGGTGACGCCGCTCAAGGTTGGGGACACTCTTTACCTCTGCACACCCCACAATTGGGCGATTGCCATCGATGCCGCCACCGGCAAGGAGAAGTGGAAGTATGATCCCAATGTCGGTCGCAATCCCGACCGACAGCACCAAACCTGCCGCGGCGTGACCTACTATGCCGACCCGGCCGCACCTCCGGACGGCCCGTGTGCCGCCCGCTTCTATCTGCCGACGTCGGACGCGCGGCTGATCGCACTCGACGCCGCCAACGGATCGGTCTGCACGTCGTTTGCCGATAAGGGCGAGCTGCATCTCGAAACCGGCATGCCATACAATCCGGCCGGCTACTACTACTCGACGTCGCCGCCGGTGATCGCGCGCGGCAAGATCATCATCGGCGGTGCCGTCAACGACAACTATTCGACCAAGGAGCAGTCCGGTGTCATCCGCGCCTTCGACGTCGAAACCGGCGCGCTCGTCTGGAACTGGGACAGCGGCAATCCGGGAGAGACCGCACCGCTGCCGCCCGGCCGTACCTACACGGCCAACTCACCGAACAGCTGGTCGGTCTTCTCCGTCGACGAGCAACTCGGCCTCGTCTACGTGCCGCTCGGCAATCAGGTTCCCGACCAGCTCGGCATGAACCGCAGCGAGGACGTCGAGAAATACTCCTCCTCGATCGTCGCGCTTGATGTCGATACCGGCCGCGACCGCTGGGTCCGGCAGACCGTGCATCACGATCTCTGGGACATGGATGTTCCCGCACAGCCGGTGCTCGTCGACCTGACGGGCAAGGACGGCGCCACCGTGCCGGCATTGGTCGGACCGACGAAGCAGGGGGACATTTATGTTCTCGACCGGCGCACGGGCGAGCCTGTCATTCCGGTGCGGGAGAACCCGGCGCCGGGCGGCGCAATCGAGGGCGACTTCGCCGCGCCGACCCAGCCGATCTCGGATCTGACGCTCCGACCGCCGCGCCTCAGGGAGCGCGACATGTGGGGGATCACCCTCATCGACCAGATGGTCTGCCGCATCAAGTTCCACCAGCTTCGCTACGAGGGGCAGTACACGCCGCCGTCGCTCGAGGGCACAATCGTCTATCCCGGCAATTTCGGCGTCTTCAACTGGGGCTCGGTCGCAGTCGATCCGGCACGACAGGTGATGTTCGGCATGCCGACCTATCTCGCTTTCACCTCGCGGCTTGTGCCGCGCGACCAGATCGCGCCGAAGGGAGAGGGCGAGAAGGCGAGCGAGCAGGGGCTCAACCGCAACGAAGGCGCGCCCTACGGCGTCTATATGGGCCCGTTCCTTTCGCCGCTCGGCATTCCCTGCCAGGCGCCGCCCTGGGGCTATGTCGCCGGTGTCGACCTCAGGACCGGCAAGACGGCCTATATGCACCGCAATGGCACCGTCTACGACATGACGCCGCTGCCACTTCCCTTCAAGATGGGGGTGCCGGGGATCGGCGGCTCCATGATCACCAAGGGTGGCGTCGCCTTCCTCGCGGCGGCCGTGGACGATTACCTGCGCGCCTATGATCTGACGACCGGTGAGCAGCTTTGGGAAGCGCGCCTGCCGGCGGGCGGACAGGCGACGCCGATGAGCTATGCCCTGGCGGACGGCAGGCAGTATGTGGTGATCGTCGCGGGAGGGCACGGTTCCGTCGGCACCAAGCCGGGCGACTATGTGATCGCTTACGCCCTGCCCAAGCAGTAGTCACGAACCATCCCGGTTTCCGGTCGGCGGCCGCGCGACGGCGGCTGGAAATTTCGCGCCATGCGTGTATGATCCCTGCTGTCCCGGCGTCTCGGGCGGACAGGGGGGGAGCCATGCCGAACTATGCCGACCTCAAGCGGATCACCGATATCGACAAGCGCAGACGGATCGCCCGCGGCCTCAAGGCGCTCCGGGCAGGGATCAATGCCGAGGGCGGGGCGATTCCGCCGAAATCGGCCTCGGACACACTGCTGCTCGCCTCGTGGAACCTCCGCGAATTCGACTCCGGCAAGTACCGCTTCCGCGACGTCGAGCCGTATCACTACATCGCCGAGGTCATAAACCGCTTCGACATCGTCGCGATCCAGGAGGTCCGGAAAAGCCTGTTCCCGCTGCAGCAGCTGAAGCGCATGCTCGGGAGCTGGTGGGATTTCCTCGTCACCGACGTGACGCTCGGCCGCTCCGGAAATTCCGAGCGCATGGCCTTCTTCTACGACCGCCGCAAGGTCGATTTCACCGGGCTCGCCGCCGAGCTGGTACTCGAGGAGGCGATCCCGGCGGCCGGCCGCCAGGTGCAGTTCGCCCGCTCTCCCTATGTCGCCGGCTTCCGGGCGGGCTGGGCCTATTTCACCCTCGTGACGGTCCATATCTATTACGGCGAGGGAACGCCCGTCGATGCGCGGCGCCTCGCCGAGATCACCGCGCTCGGCAAGACGATCGCGAGCAATGCCGGCGATTTCTCCGGCGCCAACGTCTACGGTCCGGAGGACAAGCCGAAGCGCGACAACCTGCTGCTGCTCGGCGACTTCAACATCTTCAACCGCAAGGACGTGACGATGGAGGCCCTGACGGCCGCCGGCTTCCGCGTTCCAGACGCGCTGCAGACCATTCCCGGCTCCAATGTCACCAAGGACAAGCATTACGACCAGATCGCCTATTACAGCGAGCTGCGCAGCATGCGGCCGACGGGCAGGGCCGGCGTCTTCGATTTCTACGACTGCGTCTATCGCGAGGACCAGGAGGCCGACTATGCCGCCGACCGGCAGGAGAAGCCCGGGCGCAGTTTTCGCGAATGGCGCACGTACCAAATGAGCGACCATCTGCCGATGTGGGTCGAGTTCCAGGTCGACGACAGCGACGCCTATCTGGATGAGCTCGGCGCCTGAAACGACCGAAAACGATCCATTTTCAAGATGAGGCAACCGAACGTTAACCATGACCGTCCTAGACAGGAAGCATCACGTCAGGATGGTATGGATGACCGTAATCAAGACCGAGTATCCGGCAGCAATGCCGAAGGTCGCTTTTTTCCCGCTCAAGGGACGTCGCACCCTCATTCGCCGGTGCGCCCGCGAACTCGACGAGAGGAACGGGGAGGCTGCCGTCACCTATTGGCGCACCACCTGCCGCGGGCTCGGGGCCGAGCTCCTGGAGCGGGGCTGCCCGGAGCCGGAGATGCGCCGACAGATCCTCGACTTCCAGGACATGGTGCAGCAGGAACTCCAGTGGCTACATTGCGACGACCGCCGCCAGGGCCGCGCCGACAGCTGAGCCGGACCATTTCCAGACATTGGTCGAGCACGCTCTATTCGCCGAGTCGCGTTTTCAGCGATGCGAGGATGCGGCCGGCAAGCGCTTCGTAATCCTCATCGAAATGGTGTCCGCCGGTGATGCCGATGCTCTCGACGCCGCGGGTCTTCAGCGTCGGGCAGGGATCGTCCTCTTCCTCCGTACCGTAGATACACTGGACGTGCTTCGGATCGATCTTGGCGATGTCATCGACCGGATCGCCGGCACCGTCGCCGGAAACGCCCAGCCAGCCCTCGACCGAAATCTCGTAATCGACCTGATGCGACAGCGCCATCAGGGTGATCTGCGCGACCCGCGCCCTGTCGTCCGGCGGCAGCAGGTTGTAGGTCGCGGCGAGCACGTCGGCGCCGAAGGAATAGCCCGCGAGCAGCACATGATGGACCTTCCACTTGCGGCGATAGGTGTCGATGATCCGCGCGAGGTCCTCCGCCGTCTCCTGCGGGGTGCGCTTCGACCAGAAATAGTGCAGCGAGTCCACGCCGATGACGGGGATGCCCTTTTCCTGCAGCATCGCGCCGACCTCTCTGTCGAGATCGCGCCAGCCGCCGTCGCCCGAATAGATGATCGCCATCGTGTCCATGGAGGGCGTCGCATCGAGCAGTGTGAGCGGAAGGCCGAGCGGATCGTCGGCATTGCCGCCGGCGTCGACGCGGTCGCCGAGGGCCTGGGCGAGGGCGTCGCCGGCTGGGTCTTCGACATCCCGGACCTCGATGTCGGGATGATCCTTCACCAGCGAGGCGACGTGGTCGCGACCGGCCTTGTCGGCCTTGGGTGAGAAGAGAACCGTCACCGGAGCCGGCAGAGGGCCATCGGTCAGGCCGTAGACCATGCGGTCGCCGATCCGCTCTTTGGTGGCGGGCGTGCAAAGCTCCTTGTCGAGCGGAATGCCGGCCAGCGGATCGACGGCG
>DATGWU010000053.1:0-2786 GCA_035299345.1 Rhizobium sp. | reverse complement strand
CCGCGATGCAGAGGCCGAGCACGCGGTCGCCGAGGAATTCCAGCCGCTCGTAATCGCCGCCCCGGGCGAGCGTGGCGCTCGCATGGGTGAGCGCGCGATCGAGCCGCTCCTTGTCGGTGAAGGCGTAGCCGATCACGGCCTCGGCCTGCGCCCTGTCCTCCGCCGAGAGCCCCTTTGCCTTCTTCATTGAACGACCTTGAACAGCCGATCCCAGCGCATGTTGGCCGGCCACTTCCAGACCTCGCGGAACGACGTGTCGTTGCCGAGCGAGAAGAAAATCATCGACGCGCGGCCGACGAGGTTCTCGGCGGGCACCATGCCCACGTCGAAGCGGCTGTCGAGCGAGTTGTCGCGATTGTCGCCCATCATGAAGTAATGGCCCTCCGGAACGATGAACTCGCGGGTGTTGTCGCCGCGCGAGGTCGGCGACTGGTCGAGCGTGTCATAGGTCACGCCGTTGTCGAGCGTTTCGCGGAAGACCGGCACGTCCGCGCCCGGATCCTGGCGGTAGTCGGAGGTGAAAGTGCCGTCGGGCTGGCGCGGCACCGGCTGGCCGTTGACGTAGAGCACGTCGTCGATCACCTGGACGCGGTCGCCCGGAAGCCCGATCAGACGCTTGATGTAGTCGATGTCCGGGTTCGGCGGGAAGCGGAAGACCACGATGTCGCCGCGCTTCGGCTCGCTGGCGAAGATGCGGCCTTCGAAGAGGTCGGGGGAGAAGGGCAGCGAATATTTCGAATAGCCGTATGCGAACTTGTTGACGAAGATGTAGTCGCCGACCAGCAGCGTCGGCATCATCGAGCCGGACGGAATGGTGAAGGGCTGGAAGAGGACGGTACGAATGATCACCGCCAGCAAGAGAGCCTGGATGATGACCTTGATGTTTTCCCACAGCCCACTGGCTTTCTTTTCAGCTTGCTCGGTCACGCCGCTTGGTTCCTTCTTAGCAAAATTATGCCCTGTCTAGTCGCTTCGGCCCGCGGCGGCAACGGGAAAGCCCGTGAAATTCCGCCGCACAGCCGGCGCAACGGCCAGAATGAAGCCAGACGCTCCGTCACGGCGCAACCGGCCGCGCTTCGACGACCACGAAGGCCTGGGCGTAGGGAAATTCGTCGGTCATGGTGAGATGGACCACAGCCTCGTGGCCTGCCGGCGTCATGGAACGCAGGAGTTCCGCCGTCGCGCCCGTCAGCACGAGCGAAGGCTTGCCGTGTTCGGAATTGACGACGCCGATGTCCTTCCAGAAGACGCCTTGCGACATGCCGGTGCCGAGCGCCTTGGACAGCGCCTCCTTGGCGGCGAAGCGCTTGGCGTAGGAGGCTGCACGGTTCTTGCCGGCATCGGCGCGCTGACGCTCGGCGTCGGTGAAACAACGCCCGGTGAAGCGCTCGCCGAAACGCGCAATCGAGCGCTCAACGCGCCGGATGTCGGCGAGATCGCTGCCAATGCCGATGATCATGAAGCCCCCTGCATTGTGTCGGACATCATCGCGGCCCCGGTTCGGGTGATCGCGAGCGGCCCGGCTCCGCCGGCAGGGACAGCGGCGAGGCGGACAACAAACATGCGCCCGGCGGGGGGCGCATGGAAATCCGGAGCTTTTCGGCGACGACGAGACATGGGGCACATTTAGTGTATCTGTCCGTCGTCACACAAGGGCGGACCGGCTTCAATCACCGGATCGTCACCATTTCTCGTCCGGCGCGCCCGTCTCAGGCGCGCGGGTCTTGCAGGCGATCAGCGGCCGCTACGGAACAGGCCGCGGTCGATCTGCCGCTGGCGGTATTCCAGATCGACGAGGTCGCGCGAGCCGTTCAGATAGGCTGCTTCGCGTTCGGCGATGGTCGGGACGTGCAGGGCGCGGGCCAGTTTACGAATGGGAGCAAACATTGTCTTCCCTCTCTTCTTTCATCATTTCTACTGGTCACGAATATAATGGTGCAGCGCACAAAGCACCACGCATGGAAGCGGTGCCCAGCCATGCGGAAATCGCATGACGGCATCTGTCCAGCTACCGTTCTGCTTAATTGCGAGGCACGACGCCCCTCTGGTCAGGGCGAACCTGACTGCAGCAGTTTTGGTCGGATCTCATCGTCCCAGATCAGATCGCGGCAGGCGGCGAGCTTCTCCGCGGCAAGCCGGAAGCGGCGGTCGTCGGAACCGAAGCGCGCACCGGCTGGGAGGGCCTCCTCGCCATCACAGAGCGCAAGGCCGGCGGGAACGTCGATCATCAGCGCTCCGGAAGTCTCCCGCCGGATCGAGAAAAGGCCGCCATCGCATTCGACTGCGCAGTCAAGCACCGTCGCCTTGCCGGAGACCGGGCGGCAGCCGCCCGAAAGCTGGAAGGCTTCCGAGACGCCGCGAAACCGGAATTCGAGGTTGACGATGCTCTCCGCATGCGGCCAGTCCGGCCGGTAGGCGAGAACGCGCATCTCCGTCACATTCTGTTGCGGATGACCCTGCAGATGCGTCGTGTCATAACGGCGGGCGAAGCAGGCGGAGGCAATCTCGCCGGCGTGCAGCGCCCGACCGTAGAGCAGGGTCTCGTCACCCTCCGCCGCACACGCTCCCGACACGGCGGAGAGCATCGCCAGAACGCAACCGGTCACTGTCGTCTTTGACATCGCCTTCGGCCTCCCTGCTCCGTCGGTGCAGTTCACCACAGCAACAAGCCGTCGTCCAGCGCGCTGGCACCGAGCGACGGGCGGCTCAGTCGTAGACGCGCTTGACGGTCGAGATGCAGTCGAGGTCCTTCAGCTGCGCGATCAGCTGGTTGAGCTGGCGCAGGT
>DATGWU010000052.1:0-12985 GCA_035299345.1 Rhizobium sp. | reverse complement strand
GCCGCCAAGCCCCGCCGCAAGAGCGAGAAGCGATAAGCAAACTGGAAAGTCGACGAACCATGCCCTCCGCCTCCTTCAATCCGCTCGTATCCCGCCTCTCCCCGCCGCCGGTTCCTTCGGTCTTCGCCTGGGGTCGCGCCTATGACGGCGCATCGGGACCGCTGATCGACCTCTCGCAGGCCGTCCCCGGCTATCCGCCGCATCCCGACATGCTCGCCTGGCTCGGCGAAGCCGCCGCCTCGAGGGCCTATGCGGGCTACGGCCCCATCGAAGGCGAGGACGTGCTGCGCGGAGCCTATGCCACGGAGATGGCCGAAATCTATGGCGCGCCCGTCATCGCACAAAACATCCACATCACCTCCGGCTGCAACCAGGCTTTCATGGCGGCCGTGATGGCGATCGCCGGCGCCGGCGACCGGGTGGCGCTCACCGATCCCTTCTATTTCAATCAGGAGACCACACTCGCGATGCTCGGCATCGGACGCGAACTGCTGCCGCTCGCCGCTGCCGACGGCTTCGTGCCCCGGCTCGACGAGGTACGTGCGATCTTGAAGAGGGGCGTGAAGGCAATCGCCCTCGTCACGCCGAACAATCCGACCGGTGCCGTCTATCCAGGCCCGCTTTTGAAGGACATCTTCGAACTATGCCGTGAAGCCGGCACCTGGCTGATCCTCGACGAAACTTATCGCGACTTCCTGCCGGCCGGCGAACGGCCGCACGACTTGTTGACGATCGCAGGATGGGAAAAGAACCTCATCCTTCTCTATTCCTTCTCGAAATCCTTCTGCATCCCCGGCCACCGGCTCGGCGCCGTCGCCGCCGGCGAGCGGACCGTCGCCGAGATCGCGAAGGTCATGGACAACCTGCAGATCTGCGCGCCGCGCGCGCCGCAGGCCGCCGTTGCGAGGGCCATTCCGGCACTGAAGCAGTGGAGAGACGCCAACCGCGCCGAAATCCTCGCCCGCGCAGACGCGCTCCGCGCCGTCATGGCAGGCCTTACCGCGTGGAAGATGGACTCGCTCGGCGCCTATTTCGCCTTCATCCGCCACCCGTTCGGTGACCGAAAGTCTGCCGAGGTGGCGGAGATGCTCGCGAGAAAAGCCGGTGTCGTGTGTATCCCCGGCGCCTATTTCGGCGAGGGGCAGGAGGGCTATCTCCGCTTCGCCTTCGCCAATGCCGACGCCGGCACGATTGCGACGCTCGCGGATAGGCTGGGCGGTTTCACGCCTTGACGGGGCCCATGGGCACCGGCCGGCCGCCGTGGAGCTCCTGCATCACGAGATCGCGCAGCCGTGCCGCCACCGGCGTCATCTGCTTCCGCTTGACCGTGATGAGGTGGTAGGGCGCAACCACGATCGGCACGCGGATGTCGAGTTTGCAGAGGCCGGTGCCTGTGCTGCCGCAGAGCAGGTCGGAGACTTCCCGCGACATCGGAGCAATCGCGTTGGAGGATGCGAGCATGGCGATCATCACCAGCAGCGAGGTCGTGTTGACGATGTTCGAGGGAATCTGCACGCCGGATTCGATGAACACCGCCTCGACGGCCTGACGCACCGGGGCACCGGGCGCCTGCATGACCCAGGCGAAGTGCACGATGTCGGCCGGCGAAAGATCGTTCGCGTCGGCGAGCGGATGGCTCTCGTGCACGAGGAGGTTTACTTCCTCCACGCGCGCATCGAGAATATCGAACTGCCGCGCGTCGATCCCTGCCGGAATGCGACTCAAGGCGAAATCGAGCTGGCCCGACAGGAGGTCGCCGATCAGCGCGTCGCTGGAAGCGACATCGACATGAATATCGGCCGACGCAGCCTCCACCTTGAGCGCCTGGATAGCCGGAACGATGAAGCCGACCGCCCCTCCGGTGACGGCGCCGGCGCGCACCGTGCCGGTGAGGCCACGCTTGATCGCATCGACCTCACGGATCGCCTCGTCCATCTCCTCAAGGAGGGTCCGCGCCCGCCGCGCCAGCGCCAACCCCACCGCCGTCGCCTCCATGCCTTTCGGCGTGCGGACGAAGATCGGAGCGTCGACCAGCCTCTCGATATCCCCGAGCATTCGCGAGGCTGCGGGCTGCGTAATCGACAGCGCCTGCGCGGCGAGACTGAGCTGTCCGAGCTCCGCGACGGCGCGGATCAGGCTGAAATGCTTCGGGTGCAGGCGCTGAAAATGGGCTTCGGACATGAACCGTATATCAACTATGATATGCAGAAAGTCAAAATAATCATTTGATCGATATATCGGGGGCGATAAAACTCGCCACGGGAGCTGGGGGCTGGGAAGCCAGCCACCCGTTCTTGTTTCAGCGGCGCCAGGAGGGGCTTGGCGCTGCACGGTATGACCAGGGAGGTTACCATGAAGAAACTCGGCGCTCTGATTGCGTCCGTCGCAATCAGCATCGCATCCTTTACGTCCAACGTCTTTGCCGAAGACAAGGGCATGGTTGGCATCTCGATGCCGACCAAGACCTCGACTCGCTGGATCTCGGACGGCGAAACCATGGAGAAGCTGTTCAAGGACGCCGGTTACACCCCGGACCTGCAGTTTGCCGACGACGATATCCCGAACCAGCTCGCCCAGATTGAGAACATGGTAACCAAGGGTGCCAAGGTTCTGGTCATTGCTGCGATCGACGGCACGACGCTCTCCGACATCCTGCAGAAGGCTGCCGATGCCGACGTGAAGGTCATTGCTTACGACCGCCTGATCCGCGATTCGGGCAACGTCGACTACTACGCTACCTTCGACAACTTCCAGGTCGGCGTTCTCCAGGCGACCAGCCTCGTCAACGGCCTCAAGGAACGTTTCCCCGACGTCAAGCCGTGGAACGTCGAACTCTTCGGCGGTTCTCCGGACGACAACAACGCGTTCTTCTTCTATGACGGCGCAATGTCGGTCCTGCAGCCCCTGATCGACAGCGGCGACATCGTCGTCAAGTCCGGCCAGATGGGCATGGACCAAGTCGGCACCCTGCGTTGGGACGGCACCGTCGCCCAGGCCCGCATGGAAAACCTGCTCTCCTCGACCTATACCGAAGACAAGCTGAACGGCGCTCTTTCGCCTTATGACGGCCTGTCCATCGGCATCCTGTCGGCTCTCAAGGGCGTAGGCTACGGCTCCGGCGACCTGAAGATGCCGGTCGTTACCGGTCAGGACGCGGAGCTGCCGTCGGTCAAGTCGATGCTTGCCGACGAACAGTACTCCACCGTCTTCAAGGACACCCGCAAACTGGCGAAGGTCGCCGTCTCCATGGTCGACTCGATCATGAGCGGCAAGGAACCGGAAGTGAACGACACCAAGACCTACAACAACGGTGTCAAGGTCGTTCCGTCCTACCTGCTGAAGCCGGTCGCCGTCGACAAGGCAAACGCCAAGGACATCCTCGTCGGCTCCGGCTACTACACGGCCGAGCAGATCGACAACTAATCCTTGCGATCATGGCGGGTCCGCGACCTTTCGCGGACCCGTTTTTGCATCATACGCGTTGAGGGAGCTTGCGCCGCCGGCTGTACCTTGGTCGCCCGCCTGCGCTGGAATTCTGCACATGAACAACATCATTCTCGAGATGCGTAGCATCACCAAGACGTTTCCCGGGGTCAAAGCCCTGGACAACGTCAACCTCAAGGTTCGCGAAGGCGAAATCCACGCTCTGGTCGGCGAAAACGGCGCCGGCAAGTCGACATTGATGAAGGTTCTGAGCGGCGTCTATCCCGCCGGCACCTATGAGGGTGAGATCCATTACGACGGCGAGGTCCGTCACTTCAGCACCATTTCCGACAGCGAGGAACTGGGCATCATCATTATTCACCAGGAGCTGGCCCTCGTGCCGCTGCTGTCGATCGCTGAAAACATCTTTCTCGGCAACGAGATCGCCGTCAACGGCGTGATCGACTGGCCGCAGACTTTTGCGAGGACCAAGGAACTTCTCGCGAAGGTGGGCCTCAAGGACGCTCCGAGCACGCGCATCACCGACATCGGCGTCGGCAAGCAGCAGCTCGTCGAGATCGCCAAGGCGCTCTCCAAGAAGGTCCGCCTGCTCATCCTCGACGAGCCGACGGCATCCCTCAACGAAAACGACTCCGATGCCCTGCTCAACCTGCTGATGGAATTCCGCAAGCAGGGCATGACGTCGATCATCATTTCCCACAAGCTGAACGAGATCCGCAAGGTCGCCGACCAGATCACCATCCTGCGCGACGGTACCACCGTCGAGACCCTCGACTGTCACACGCAGGAGATCAGCGAGGACCGCATCATCAAGGGCATGGTCGGCCGCGACATGGAAGACCGCTACCCGCCGCGCGAGCCGAAGATCGGCGACGTGCTGCTCGAAGTGAAGAACTGGAACGTCTTCCATCAGAATCACCGCGACCGGCAGTTCCTGCACGACGTGAATTTCAACGTCCGTGCCGGCGAGGTCGTCGGCATCGCCGGTCTGATGGGGGCCGGTCGTACCGAGACCGCCATGAGCATCTTCGGCCGTTCCTGGGGCCACAAGATCACCGGCGAGGTGCTGATGCGCGGCAAGCCGGTCGACGTGAGCACGATCCCGCGGGCGATCGACGCCGGTCTCGCCTACGTGACCGAAGACCGCAAGCAGCTCGGACTCGTGCTTCAAAACAACATCGTCAAGAACACGACTCTTGCCAATCTCGATGACGTGTCGAAGAGCGGCGTCATCGACGAGCGCAAGGAAGCGCAGGTCGCGTCGGGATACCGCAACAAGCTGCGCATCCGTTCGCACTCGATCTACCAGGAAGCCGTCAACCTTTCGGGCGGCAACCAGCAGAAGGTCGTGCTGTCGAAATGGCTGTTCACCAACCCTGAAGTCCTCATCCTCGACGAGCCCACGCGCGGCATCGACGTGGGGGCGAAATTCGAAATCTACACCATCATCAACCAGCTTGCCGCCGAGGGCAAAGGCATCCTGATGATCTCGTCGGAAATGCCCGAGTTGCTCGGCACCTGCGACCGCGTCTACGTCATGAACGAAGGCCGCATCGTCGCCGAGCTTCCGAAGGGAGAAGCAAGCCAAGAGTCCATCATGCGTGCCATCATGCGCTCTGGGGAGAAACGCTAAATGACCACCGAAACAAGAACCGAAACCCCCAAGGTCTCCGTGGCCGACTATCTGCGTCACAACATCCGCGAATACGGCCTTCTGCTGGCGCTCGTCGTCATCATGCTGCTGTTCCAGGTCCTGACGGACGGCGTTCTGTTCCGCCCGGTCAACATCACCAACCTAGTGCTGCAGAACTCATTCATCGTCATCATGGCGCTCGGCATGCTGCTGATCATCGTGGCCGGGCACATCGACCTTTCGGTCGGTTCCATCGTCGCCTTCATCGGCGGCATATCGGCGATCATGCTGGTGAAGTGGGGGTGGCATTTCTCCCTCGTCGTGCCGCTATGTCTGGTGCTCGGCGGCCTGATGGGCGCGGCCCAAGGCTACTGGGTTGCCTACCAGAAGATCCCGTCCTTCATCGTGACGCTCGCCGGCATGCTGGTCTTCCGTGGCTTGACCTACGTGGTCCTCGGTGGCCGCCCGATTGGCCCGTTCCCGAAGGAATTCACACTTCTTTCGACCGGCTTCATTCCGGATTTCCTGTCGGTCACCGATCCGGGCGCGAGCCTGATCAAGAACTACGTGGCCCTGCTCGTCGTCTTCGCGCTTGTCGCTCTCGCGATCTATTCCGGCCTGAAGAACCGTCGCCTCAACGAGCGCCACGGCACCGAGAACGAGCCCTTCGTCTTCTTCGTCGTGCAGATGGCGATCATCAGCGCCGTCGCGCTCTTCCTCGGCTTCCAGCTCGCGACCTATCGCGGCCTGCCGAACGTGCTCGTCGTCATGGGTCTCCTGATCGCGCTCTACTCCTTCGTCACCAACCGCTCGACGATCGGCCGCCGCATCTATGCGCTCGGCGGCAACGAGAAGGCGGCGAAGCTTTCGGGCATCAACACCGAGCGGCTGACCTTCTACGCATTCGTGAACATGGGCGTTCTCGCCGCTCTCGCCGGCATGATCATCGCTGCCCGCCTGAACTCGGCGACCCCGAAGGCCGGCGTAGGCTTCGAACTCGACGTCATCGCGGCCTGCTTCATCGGCGGTGCCTCGGCATCCGGCGGCGTGGGCAAGATCACCGGTGCGGTCATCGGCGCCTTCATCATGGGCGTGATGAACAACGGCATGTCGATCATGGGGATCGGCATCGACTACCAGCAGCTGATCAAGGGCCTCGTGCTCCTCGCGGCTGTCTACTTCGACGTCTACAACAAGAACAAAGCAGTCTGAGGATAGGCTTATGTTTCTCTCGCAATTGAAGACTGGCGGCGTGATTTGCCGCCAGGGTGACGCCGCGCGCCTCATTCCCGGCTTCATCTCCACCTACGAACTCGCTAAGGCGGCGATCGCCGCCAAGGCTCCGCTCGCTTCGATCGTCGAGCGTCAGGGTGCGGGCGAAGCGGTCGATCTCGCTGCGCTTGCCGCCACCGGCAAGCTCGACTGCCCGGTTCGTCATCCGGACCCCGCGCACATGTATCTTACCGGCACGGGCCTCACCCACACCGGCTCCGCCTCGGCGCGTGACAGCATGCATGCCGACACGGCCGGCATGAGCGACTCCATGAAGATGTTCCGCATGGGCATCGAAGGCGGCAAGCCCAAGCCGGGCGAGACCGGCGTGCAGCCGGAATGGTTCTACAAGGGCACCGGCGTCGAAGCCGTGGCGCCGGGCGGCGACCTCGTCTCCCCCTCCTTCGCGCTCGACGGCGGCGAGGAGCCGGAGCTTGCCGGCTACTACATCATTGGCGAGGACGGGACGCCCTTCCGCATCGGTTTCTCGGTCGCCAACGAATTTTCTGATCACGTCACCGAAAAGATCAACTATCTCTATCTTGCTCATTCCAAGCTTAGGCCGGCAGCCTTTGGCCCGGAGCTCATGGTCGGCGCCCTGCCCGACCATGTCGAAGGTACGTCCCGCATTCTGCGCGACGGCAAGACCGTCTGGGAAAAGCCCTTCCTCTCCGGGGAAGCGAACATGTCCCACACGATCGCGAACCTCGAATACCACCATTTCAAGTATGCGCTGTTCCGCCAGCCGGGGGACCTTCACGTGCATATGTTCGGAACCGCCACGCTTTCCTGCGCCGACGGTTTCGCGACGAAGGAAGGCGACATCTTCGAAATCGAAGCGCCGCAATTCGGTCTGCCGCTACGCAACCGACTCGTTCGTGCAGCGGAGCAACCCGTCACCGTCAACATGCTCTGAGGGTTTTCCGCCGGTCGGGCGGCGGGCTCTCCCAGAAAGAGACAGAGAAACGTCATGAGTGCTTTCAAACCGGCGGCCTGGCCCCGCAAACTGCGATCCCAACACTGGTTCGGCGGCACCAGCCGCGACACGATCTATCACCGCGGCTGGCTGAAGAACCAGGGACACCCGCATGACCTCTTCGACGGACGCCCGGTCATCGGCATCCTCAACACCTGGTCGGACCTGACCCCCTGCAACGGCCATCTGCGCGAACTCGCGGAGAAGGTGAAGGCGGGCGTCTGGGAGGCCGGCGGCTTCCCGGTCGAAATTCCGGTCTTTTCCGCATCGGAAAACACCTTCCGTCCGACCGCGATGATGTTCCGCAACCTCGCAGCACTTGCCGTCGAGGAAGCGATGCGCGGCCAGCCGATCGACGGTGCGGTGCTGCTCGTCGGCTGCGACAAGACCACGCCGTCGCTGGTCATGGCCGCCGCCTCCACCGACCTGCCGTCGATCGTCGTCACCGGCGGTCCGATGCTGAACGGCTATTTCCGCGGCGAGCGCGTCGGCTCCGGCACGCATCTCTGGAAATTCTCCGAAGCCGTCAAGGCCGGCGAGATGACCCAGGAGGAATTCCTGGAAGCCGAAGCCTCGATGTCGCGCAGCTCCGGCACCTGCAACACCATGGGCACGGCCTCCACCATGGCCTCCATGGTCGAGGCCCTCGGCATGGCGCTCTCCGGCAACGCCGCGATCCCGGCCGTCGACAGCCGCCGCAAGGTCATGGCCCAGCTCTCCGGCCGCCGCATCGTCCAGATGGTGAAGGACGACCTGAAGCCCTCCGACATCATGACGAAGAAGGCCTTCGAGAACGCCATCCGCGTCAACGGCGCGATCGGCGGCTCCACCAACGCGGTGGTCCACCTGCTCGCCATGGCCGGCCGCGTCGGCGTCGACCTTTCGCTCGATGACTGGGACCGCCTCGGCCGCGACATTCCGACGGTCGTTAACCTGATGCCGTCCGGCGAATACCTGATGGAAGAGTTCTTCTACGCCGGCGGCCTGCCGGTGGTCATCAAGATGCTCGGCGAGGCGGGCAAGCTGCACAAGGACGCGCTGACCGTCTCCGGCGGCCCGATCTGGGACGAGGTGAAGGACGTCAGGAACTGGAACGACGACGTCATTCGTCCGGTCGAACGGGCGCTGACCCAGCAGGGCGGCATCGTCGTTCTGCGCGGCAACCTCGCACCGAAGGGCTGCGTGCTGAAGCCGTCGGCGGCCTCTCCGCACCTGATGAAGCATCGCGGCCGCGCCGTGGTCTTCGAGGACATCGACGACTACAAGGCCAAGATCAACGACGAGAGCCTCGACATCGACGAAACCTGCGTCATGGTCATGAAGAACTGCGGTCCGCGCGGCTATCCCGGCATGGCCGAAGTCGGCAACATGGGCCTGCCGCCGAAGGTGCTGCGCAAGGGCATCACCGACATGGTGCGTATTTCCGACGCCCGCATGTCCGGGACCGCCTACGGCACGGTTCTCCTGCACACGTCGCCGGAAGCGGCCCGTGGCGGTCCGCTCGCGATCGTCAAGAATGGCGACTTCATCGAGATCGACGTCGACGCTCGCCGCGTGCACCTCGACATCTCGGACGAGGAAATGCAGCGCCGTCTCGCTGACTGGCGTCCCTCGGTCGAACCGCCGGCAAGCGGTTATGCCCGCCTCTTCCACGATCACGTGGAAGGCGCGGACACCGGTGCCGATTTCGATTTCCTGAAGGGTTGCCGCGGCGCGCCCGTCGGCCGCGACTCGCACTGAGGAGAAAGACATGTCCAAGCGTATTTCGCTGGCGCTTGTCGGTATCGGCAAGATCGCCCGGGACCAGCATATTCCGTCGATTGCCGGCGGCGAGGATTTCGAACTCGCCGCCGCGGTCAGCCGACACGGCAAGATCGACGGCGTCGAGAACTTCGAGGACTTCGACGCCTTCCTGAAGGCCCGGCCGGATGTGACGGCGGTCTCGCTCTGCACGCCGCCGGAAGTCCGCTTCGACATGGCCCGCAAGGCGATCGAGGCCGGCCGCGACGTGCTCCTCGAAAAGCCGCCCGCGACCACGCTCGGCGAGGCCGAGGCGCTGGCTTCAATGGCGTCCGCCGCCGGCGTCACGCTCTTTGCCACCTGGCATTCCCGCTTCGCGCTCGGCGTCGAGCCGACCCGGCAGTGGCTCGCCGGCAAGACGATCAGGTCCGTCTCGATCGTCTGGAAGGAAGACGTGCGCCGCTGGCATCCCGGTCAGGCATGGATCTGGGAGGCGGGCGGCTTCGGCGTCTTCGATCCGGGCATCAACGCACTCTCGATCCTCACCGCCATCGTTCCCGGTGCGATCGTCGTGCACCAGGCCGCCCTGTCCTTCCCCTCGAACCGGCAGCAACCGATTGCCGCTTCGCTCTCCATGGCGAGCGCGGCCGGAGCCCCGATCAGCGTCGAACTCGACTGGCGCCAGGAAGGACCACAGACCTGGGACATCACGGTCGAGACGGACGGCGGCGAACTTCGCCTTTCAAAGGGCGGCGCTGAGCTCTATATAGACGGGGCACTGGCATCGTCCGGCCCGGACCGAGAATATCCCAGCATCTATGATCGTTTCGCGGCGCTCGTCCGCGCGCGGCAGAGCGATGCTGATTTCCAGCCGTTGCGGCTCGTGGCCGATGCCTTCCTGCGCGGCAGCCGTCAGGACGTGGACGCGTTCCACGACTGAGGCGGTTCGCCAAAGACGAATATGACGCGGGCGGAGCCCGGAATCCGGCATGACGTGCCGGATTCCCTTCGCCATGACGCAAAGCGAAGACAAAAGGATGATGCGATGACATTCGAGTTCACTGGAAAGCACCTCATTGCCGGCGAGTGGGTAGCGGGCAACGGGACCTTCGCCTCCTCCCCCGCACACGGGCCGGCACGCGACTTCGCCGTCGGCACACCCGACCTCGTCGACCGTGCGGCACGCGCCGCCGAGGAAGCCTTCCTGACCTACGGCTACTCCACCCGCGAGCAGCGCGCCGTGTTCCTCGAAGCCATCGCCGAGGAAATCGACAAGCTCGGCGACGAGATCACCGATATCGGCACGCAGGAAACCGGCCTGCCGCAAGCGCGCCTCGTCGGCGAGCGCGGCCGCACCGTCGGCCAGCTCCGGCTCTTCGCCTCCCATATCCGCAAGGGCGACTATCTCGACCGTCGGCACGACGAAGCGCTGCCCGACCGCCAGCCGCTGCCGCGTCCGGAAATCTTCCTGATGCAACGTCCGATCGGCCCCGTCGCCGTCTTCGGCGCCTCGAACTTCCCGCTCGCCTTCTCGACGGCCGGCGGCGACACCGCCGCCGCTCTCGCAGCCGGTTGCCCCGTCGTCGTCAAGGGCCACGGCGCGCACCCGGGCACGGGTGAAATCGTCGCCCACGCGATTCATGCCGCCATCAAGCGGCTCGGCCTGCATCCCGGCGTCTTCTCGCTCGTCCAGGGCGGCAAACGAGATGTCGGCGAAGCGCTCGTCCAGCACCCGCTGATCCGCGCCGTCGGCTTCACCGGTTCGCTCGCCGGCGGCCGCGCACTCTTCGATCTCTGCGCCCGCCGTCCCGATCCGATCCCGTTCTTCGGCGAACTCGGTTCGGTCAATCCGATGTTCCTGCTGCCGAACGCGCTTTCGGCCCGCGGCGAAGCGATCGCCAAGGGATGGGTCGGCTCGCTCACCATGGGCGCCGGCCAGTTCTGCACCAATCCCGGCATCGCCGTCCTGATCGAAGGTCCGGAAAGCGAAGCCTTCGTCGCGACCGCCAAGCGGGAACTCGAAGGCGTCGGCGCCCAGACCATGCTGACCGACGGCATTGCCGAGGCCTACCGCTCCGGCGCCAAGCGCATCGAGGGTTCGACCGGCGTCCAGGCGGTTCTGACCTCCACCTGCGATCTGCGCAACGCCACACCTTACCTTTTTGCTACCACCGGCAAGGCCTGGCTCGAAAACCATGAACTCGGCGAAGAGGTCTTCGGACCGCTCGGCCTCGTCGTGACGGTGACCAGCGAAGAAGAGATGGTGAAGATCGCCGGCAGCCTCGCCGGACAGCTCACCTGCACGCTGCACCTGGACGAGCCCGATACCACCCTCGCCCGCCGGCTGATGCCGATCCTCGAGCGCAAGGCCGGCCGTGTTCTCGCGAACGGCTTCCCGACCGGCGTCGAGGTCTGCGACGCCATGGTTCACGGCGGTCCCTACCCGGCCTCCACCAATTTCGGCGCCACCTCCGTCGGCACGCTGTCGATCCGGCGTTTCCTGCGGCCGGTCTCTTACCAGAACCTGCCGCACGCGATCCTGCCGGAAGACCTCCGCTGAAGCCCGGGAGCGCGCATCGTGACGGACACCGCAGCTGAGAAGACGACGGCCGGCGCGTTCTGCGCGCTCGCCGACTGGGGAACGAGCAACTTCCGCCTCTGGGTCGTCGACCAAGCAGGCAATGTCCTCGGACGGCGGCAGTCGGACGAGGGGCTCCTCGCCTGTGCCGACGGGCGCTTTGCCGCTGTGCTCGAAAGCCATCTCGCCGCCCTCGGCGCGGCCGCCGACCTGCCGGTTGCGATCACCGGCATGGCCGGTGCCCGCACCGGCTGGCGCGAGGCCCCTTACGTCGAAACCCCGGCTCCGCTCGATGCGCTCTACAGGCAAGCCGTGACGCCGGAGGGCGTCACCCGGCCGGTCTTCATCCTGCCCGGCGTCTGCCAGCGCACCACCGGCCCCTTCGACGTGATGCGCGGCGAGGAAACCCAGCTCGCCGGCGCCGTCGAGAGCGGTCTTGCCGACGGCATCTTCTGCCTCCCCGGCACCCATTCGAAATGGGTTGAGCTGAAGGGTAGCAGAATCGTCGCCTTCCGCACGGTGATGACCGGCGAACTTTTCGACCTCCTCAGCCGTCACTCGATCCTCAAGCACTCGATCGGCGAGGATCTCACCTTCACCGCCGACGACCGCGGCTTCTCCGACGGCGTGACGGAGGCGCTTGCCGAAGGCTTCGCCCTGTCGGCCCACCTCTTCTCCATCCGCGCCGCAGGCCTCCTCGGCGGCGACGCGCCGAAGCCCGCGGCACGGCTCTCCGGCATGCTGATCGGTGCCGAGATTGCCGCGACCCGCACCTTCCTGCCGCAGGGCATGACTGTGCATCTCGTCGGCTCGGCACGGCTCACCGCGCTCTACGGCCGGGCGCTCGAGATCGCCGGCACGCAGTCGCGCCTGCTCGACGGCGAGGAACTGGTCCGCAAGGGGCTGTTCGCCGCCGCATCTTCGCTCTTCCAAAGCTCCGAGGTTTCCCGATGACCCGCCCGATCGTCTCCTGGCCGAAACTCGAACGCAACCTCGTCGCCATCCTGCGCGGGATCACCACGGCCGAGGTCGAAGGGGTTGTGGCGGCCCTCGTCGGAGCCGGCTTCGAGGCAATCGAGATCCCGCTCAACTCGCCCGATCCCTTCGCCTCCATCGAGAAGGCGCGGAAGCTCGCGCCCGCCGCCTGCATGATCGGCGCCGGGACAATGCTGACGCCGGAGGATGTCGACCGTCTGGCCGATGTCGGTGGCAATCTCGTCGTCACCCCGAACACCGATCCCGCCGTCATCCGCCGCGGCGTCGAGCACGGGATGGTGACCATGCCCGGCGCCTTCACCGCGACCGAGGCGCTCGCCGCGATCAGGGCGGGTGCCGCGGCAAT
>DATGWU010000051.1:0-8287 GCA_035299345.1 Rhizobium sp. | reverse complement strand
TGGCGATCCAGGACGGGATCTTGCGCATCAGCAGGTCGTCCTGGCGGTTCTTGCGCCAGCCGACGAGAAGGTCGAGCTTGCGCTCCTCGAGTGCCGCGACCATGCCGGGAATGTCTTTCGGGTCGTTCTGCAGGTCGCCGTCCATGGTGGCGATCAGGCGTCCGGCGGCGGTGTCGATGCCGGCCTGCATGGCGGCGGTCTGGCCGAAATTGCGCTGCAGTTCGACAATCTTGAGGTCGAGTCCCTCGCGGCCGAGCGACTGGCGCGCCCGCGCGACGGTGGCGTCGGCGCTGCCGTCGTCGACGAGCACGAGTTCCCAGGGCTTGCCGAAACTGGCCATCGCGGCGCTGATACGCTCGATCAGCGGCCCGACGCTTTCTTCCTCGTTGAAGAGGGGTACGACGATCGAAAGTTCGAGCGCGTTCTCTGCGCCCTCACGGGCGCCGGCGGATACGGTACGGCCGTCCAATTCTTCTGCTCCTAGGCTGCTCATCGCGGTCTTTTCCCGCCGGGTGATAGTCCTTAATGCCTTATTCCGATAGGACGGAAAAGCAACAACGTGGTGAAATGATCCCTGAAATCAGGCGCTTTCGCCACTCAATCACCCTTTGGAACCAGGTAGGAAAACGCGACGTGGTAGAGGTCGCCCGTCCGCCCGTAATGATAGGGCACCGCGACCTCGCCCGTCTCGGCGACGGTGAATGTCGTGCTCCCGGCAATCCATGAGGCGAGCGCCTCGGGCTGACGTGACTCGGGACGACCGTCGCGCGTGCGCCAGACGACGAGCACCGGGCGGGCGGTATCGACGACGGGCTCGACGGGGCCTTGTCCCGGCACGAAGACGGGCAGGTCCGGCCGGTGCAGGCGGATATTGCCGGCCATCTGCAGGTCGGAGGTGACGACGAGAGCGGGAGCGGAGGGCGCCTCCGCCAGAATACGCTCGATCGCCGGGCCGTAGGGCACGTTGATCTTTTCGTAGCGGCCGATCATGCCGAGCACCGGGATGCGCAGGAAGAGAACCGCCGGCACCAGCACCATGACGGCGAGCGCGACCGGCAGGAACCGGCGGAGGGCGGAAGACACGTCGGTTCCCGCGGCCTCGGCCTTCAGTGTCAGATAGAGCGGAAGCGCGAGGTAAAGCGGCGTCAACCAGCGATCCTTGATGTTGGTCGCGCCGAAAAGCACCATCAGCACCAGCGCGACTGCGGAGATCAGGAAGATGCGCGCGAAAAGCCGCGTCCATTCGCTGCGGGCGCGCAGGATCGCCTTCAGGTCCTCGCGGAAGATGAGCGCGAAGGGAAGGAGGGTCAGTGCCGAGAAGCCGATGAAGGCGAGGACAAGCGAGACGAGCCCGGTCAGGATCTGTTCCGCGCGGCCCGACGTTTCCTCGGAAGTGAGCTTGCCGAGCGTGCGGCCGGTCGCATCTCCGACATGGTCGAGGAACCAGAGCCCGTGCGGCAGGAAGACGAGGAGCGCGACGAGGCCGGCGAGAAGGATGCGCCAGTCGAAGAGCCGGCGGCGGAAGGTGGGCTCCGGCAGCACGGCGAGGGCGGCTGCGGCCGGTAGCAGCACGAAATTGTATTTCGAGATCACGCCGAGGCCGACGGCGAGACCGGTCAGCAGGTAGGAGACGGTCGTGCCGGTCTTGAGCGTGCGCAGGAAGGCATAGAGGAAGAGGCTGGTCGCGAAGATGACCGCGACGGTGTGGGAAAGGTCCCGCTGCGCCTCGAAACTCACCTGCGGAATAGTGAGGAGCCCGAGCACGGCGATGATCGCAAGCTCGCGGCTGCGCAGGACCGTGTTCGCGGCGAGGCCAAAGAAGAGGTAGGATGCAAGGAGCAGCAGGTTCTTGAGGAGCGCCAGCGAGAAGAGCGTCGGGCCGAGGAGCGCGACGACCGCGTATTGCAGCCAGTTGTAGAGCGGCGGCTGCGAATTGTAGCCGGCGGCGAGCCACTGCGCGAGGAAGAGCTGCTCGCCCTCGTCGAGATCGAGCGAACGCGGCAGCAGGAGCCGCAGCGCCAGATTGGCCGCGAAATAGACGGCGAGCAGCGCGAAGACGAGATTGGGACGCTGCCTCAGGGATGCGAGCACCGGGATGTCCTTGTCATGACGGCTTCCGGGCAGCGGCTCCGAGGGCGGCGGCAGCGCGAGGCCGCTCGGGCGCGGGTGTGAAGCTCCGGAAAACTCTGGCATTTGCTGTCGCGGTTGTTATAGGAACGGGTCTTTGAGTGCAATCCGGAAGTGCCTGGCCGATGCAGACAGACGAGAAAGCCGCCGCATCCTCGGCCCTTGCGCGTCACCGCGTTACGATCGTCGCGGTCGCCGCCGTACTCTTCTATCTCGGCTTCGTGCAGTATCTCTGGGGCTGGCGGCAGATCCTCGGCCAGTGGAACGAGATCGGTTACGGTCCGGCGGTGCTCGCCTCGGCGCTCCTCGTCTCCACCTATTTCGCCCGAACCTACCGGCTCTACGATTATTTCCCGACGGAGACCAGGGGGCGCTTCGTCGAGCTCTTCCACGTGGCGCAGGTGCACAATCTCCTGAACATCATGCTGCCCTTCCGCAGCGGCGAGACCAGCTTTCCGCTGCTGATGCGTTCGGAATTCGGCGTGCCGCTCCTGCACGGGACCTCGGCGTTGCTCGTCATGCGGCTTCTCGACCTTCATGCGCTGATGGCAGCCGGCGGGCTCGGCCTCGTCGCCGCTTCCGGTAACCGGGCGCTTGCGGGCGCCGTCTGGCTCGCCTTTCTCCTGTCGCCGCTTCTCGCCTACCAGCTCAAGGCGCCGGTCCTGGCACTTGCCAAGCGCCGGCTGACCGGCAAGCTGCTTCGCATCACGGAGGGGCTGGAGGATGGCTTGCCGGCCTCGACCCCCGGCCTCGTGCGTGCCTGGGGGATGACGGTGCTCAACTGGGGCGTCAAGGTTCTGGTTCTCGCCTGGGTGCTCGGGCTGATGGGCGTCGGGCCGATCGCCGCAGCCTTCGGCGGCGCGCTCGGCGGCGAACTCTCCTCGGTGCTGCCCGTCCATGCACCGGCCGGCGTCGGCACCTATCCGGCGGGCATCGTCGCCGGCGCCGTCGCGCTCGGCGCCTCCACCGCCCGGCCGGCGATGGACCTGCTCGGCCGCGCCAGCGTCAACCTGCACCTGATCCTGATCATCTCGGCGCTTCTCGGCACGCTGCTTTCGGTCGCGCTCTCCACGCTCGACCGTCTGCGCCGCGGCGGTTGAAGCCGGGCAAGAAATGCCCGGCCAACTGATTGCTTGATCGGCCGTTCGCCTTACTGGAAGGCCGTTTCGAAGAAGCTTCTGAGCTTGCGTGAATGCAGCCTCTCCGGCGGCATGGCGCCGAGCTTCTGCAGCGCCCGGATGCCGATCTGCAGGTGCTGGCTGACCTGCGTCCGGTAGAAGGCGGTCGCCATGCCCGGCAGCTTCAGTTCGCCGTGCAGCGGCTTGTCGGAGACGCAGAGCAGCGTCCCGTAGGGCACGCGGAAGCGGAAGCCGTTGGCGGCGATCGTCGCCGATTCCATGTCGAGGGCGATGGCGCGCGACTGCGACAGGCGTTTGACCGGCCCGCGCTGGTCGCGGAGTTCCCAGTTGCGGTTGTCGATCGTGGCGACGGTGCCGGTGCGCATGATCCGCTTCAGCTCGAAGCCCTGATAGCCGGTGATCTCCTCGACCGCCTGTTCGAGCGCCACCTGCACTTCGGCGAGCGCCGGGATCGGCACCCAGACCGGCAGGTCGTCGTCGAGCACGTGATCCTCGCGGACATAGGCGTGAGCGAGCACGTAATCGCCGAGCCGCTGGCTGTTCCTGAGCCCCGCGCAGTGGCCGAGCATCAGCCAGGCATGCGGGCGCAGCACGGCGATATGGTCGGTGATCGTCTTGGCGTTCGACGGGCCGACGCCGATGTTCACCATCGTGATGCCGGCATGGCCGGGCTTTTTGAGGTGATAGGCCGGCATCTGCGGCAGGCGCGGCGTGCCCTGTCCGGCTTCGGGCTCGCTCTGGCCGGCGCGCGTCTCGATATTGCCGGGCTCGACGAAACAGGTATAGCCGCCGCCGCCTTCCTCCATCAGGTTGCGCGCGAAGGCGCAGAACTCGTCGATGTAGAACTGGTAGTTGGTGAAGAGCACGAAGTTCTGGAAGTGCGCTGCGCGCGTCGCCGTGTAATGCGAGAGGCGGGCGAGCGAATAGTCGATGCGCTGGGCGGTGAAGGGCGCCAGCGGATGCGGTTCGCCCGGCCGTGGCTCGTATTCGCCGTTGGCAATCTCGTCGTCGGTGGTGGTGAGGTCCGGCGTGTCGAAGATGTCGCGCAGCGAGAGATCGGCAAGGCCGCTCGCCGCCGCCTCGACATGGGCGCCTTCGCCGAAGGCGAAATGCAGCGGGATCGGCGTCGACGATTCCGAGACGAGGACCGGCACCTGGTGATTGCGGATGAGAAGCGCGATCTGCTCTTCGAGATAGTGGCGGAAGAGGTGCGGCTGCGTGACGGTGGTGGTGTAGAGCCCCGGCGAGGTGACATGGCCGTAGGAGAGTCGAGAGTCCGCGTGGCCGAAACTGGTCGTCTCGATTGCCACCTGCGGATAGAAGGCGCGGTAGCGTCCGGCGATCGGCGCGCCCTTGGCGATCCCGCCGAAGGCATCGATCAGGAAGGCGGTGTTGCGCTCGTAGAGAGCCGTCAGCGCGTCGACTGCCGGCTTCGCTTCGGTGAAGACCCGCGGCTCATAGGGCTCGGGACTGATGAAATTGATGGGTGTCTGGGTCGAGATTCGCTTGTTCATGCGCCATTATAGAGTGGACTTTCTGACAAGCAAACGACGTGAGGCCGCCGGCGGTGGATCGAGCGACCGGCCTCTGCCGCCGCCTCAGCTCATCGACTGCCGCTGCAGGCTGACGAAGAGGACGAAGCCGGCGCCGGCCTTGCCGATCACGGGACCCTCGGCCTTGGCAAATCCGAGGGCGGTCAGCGGGCCGAGCATCAGGGCGGCGAAGAGAGCGATCCTGAGGCCGGAAGCAGCGGACTGGAGGAGCGTTGCGGACATGATCGGTTCCCTCAGGAAGGCATTGTTGTTGTTCGATGATGCCGTTTTGACACGCGGCGTCTGAACGCGCGCTGAGATGCCGGTTCATCGGCCGTTCATCGTCGGGGCCGCGGCCCGGCAGGCGGGCGGTCACGCGGACGTGAGGGCGAAGAGAGGAGCGCCGGACTTGACCGCGGCGGTCTCCTTCCCAAATTGTGGAGGCATTCCCCATGCGCAACCGGCCGAGGGCCGGCGAAACGATCCGAAATCCCTTTGCGCCGATCCGGCAAACCTTTTCGAGGAAACATTCATGGCCGCACCGATCGAACTCTATTACTGGCCGACGCCCAACGGCTGGAAGATCTCCATCATGCTCGAGGAACTCGGCGTGCCTTACGAGGTCCGCTATGTCGACATCGGCAAGGGCGAACAGTTCGCTCCGGACTTCCTGAAGATTTCCCCGAACAACCGCATGCCGGCGATCATCGACCCTGACGGTCCGGACGGCGCGCCGATCTCGGTCTTCGAGTCCGGTGCCATCCTGCAGTATCTCGGCCGCAAATACGGCAAGTTCTACCCGACCGAAGAGCGCGCCCGCGTCGAGGTCGAGCAATGGCTGTTCTGGCAGGTCGGCGGCCTCGGTCCGATGGCCGGCCAGGCACACCATTTCCGCCAGTATGCGCCGGAGAAGATCGAATACGGCATCAACCGCTACACCAACGAGGTGAACCGCCTCTATGGCGTGATGAACAAGCGGCTCGCCGACCGCGAGTTTCTGGCCGGCGAATATTCGATCGCCGACATGGCCTCGATCGGCTGGGTCGTGCCCCACAAGAACCAGGGCCAGGATCTCGACGACTTCCCGAATCTGAAGCGCTGGTTCGAGACGATGATGGTCCGTCCCGCCGTCGAACGCGGCCTTGCCGTCGGCCAGGAGAAGCGACGCAACGTTGCGACGGACGAAGAGGCGAAGAAGGTGCTGTTCAACCAGACGGCCCGCTGACCGTCACCTTCTGCCGGTAGAAAAAAAGAGGCCCGGAGGTCGCAAGGACCGCCGGGCCGTTTTGCTTCTCGCCGGGTGTGCTCAGAGGCGCGACCAGGTCTGTGTCTTGCAGAACACCGACATGACGCAGCCCTTCATCTTCAGCGCGTTGCCGGAGACGTTGCCGTAGCCCGAATAGGTCTTGTCGGTTTCCGGATCGGTGATCTCGCCCTTGTAGCTGTCGCCGTTGCCGCTCATCTTGCCGATCTGCTTGCCGGCGAACTTGCCGCTCTTCAGCGTGACGCAGAAGGCGCCGCCGCAGGGTGCGATCTGCGCCGTGGAGCCGCTTGCCGTTTTCCAATTGCCTTCGATGGGCTCGGCGGCCTGGGCCGAGACGGCTCCGAACGCCATCGCCATCGCCAGTATGATCTTCCGCATGTAACTCTTCCTCCCGAAATGATGCCCCAAGGCGGTGCAGACGGTCGGCCTTCGCGAAGACAGGGGACGCTCTTCCCTTCCTCGCCCACACCGGGACCGTCTCGACGTGGAAAATTATCTTACGCAAACGTAAAGGTAAATAGGGCTTCCTGGCCAAAATCTTGGGGGCCGGCGCGGGTCCAGGCCGTGCCTCGCGGGGCGAAGACGCCGAGAACAATGGATTTCGTGGTTAGCGTTCGGTTGACGCCGAAATCCGAACGAAAGGTTAAAGGCGCGCGGAATTCCTTAATTTCCAGCGTCTCCGATGCTTAACAAAAACCCAATTTTACCAAGCATTTGTACTTTGTTTTCAGCAAATTAAGCATGGCTTTTAAGCGCCCGTTGAAGGCCACGTGGCATAGTGGAGCCATCAAACGAGCAGGGAAACTGCCGGTCCGGAAGCCTCCACAAAACGCCGCAAAAAGACGGCCGGGAGGCGGACGGAAAACCCCGCAAGGGGAAACAGGGAAAGAAAAGAAACGACAGGCAAGACAGGGACAAAACCGATGGCACGCTCAGACATGCAGACTTCCGAAACGACCTTCGCCGCAGCCGACCTGCGCCCCGAAGCGCTCCGCGACATGGGGCTCATGTATGCGACCGGCCGCGGTTGCGCTCCCGATCTCGTCTCGGCGCACAAGTGGCTGAACATCGCGGCGATCCGCGGTTGCGACCGCGCCGCCGAGCTCCGGGCCGATCTTGCCCGGTCGATGACGAAGGCCGATCTCGCCACGGCCCTTCGCGAAGCCCGCGAATGGATGACGATGCACTGAGCAGCAGCAATTCTCCCCCGGCGCCCGCCGGGGGACCTGAGACACGACCCTGGGGGAAACGGGGGTACGTGGGAGGGTTTCGGAAACGGAATCCAATGACGAAAGGGCCGCGACCGGCAAGCCGGCGCGGCCCTTTTCGCGTCTGTTCGCGTGAGCGGACAGGCTCAGAGGGTCTTCAGCACCTTCGGCAAGCTTTCCTCGAAGAGATCGAGATCAGCGGCGAGACCGGCACTCACGCGAATGCAGCGGTTGAGCGGTGCGACACCCGGCATGCGGATGAAGACGCCATGCTCCATCAGCCCGTCGACGATGGCGCGGGCGCGGACGCCGTCGCCGCCGCAGTCGATCGCGACGAAGTTCGTCGCCGAAGGCAGCGGATCGAGCCCGTTTTCTCGGGCGATCGCGCTGATGCGGTCGCGGGCGGCGAAGATGCGGCCGAGCACTTCGGAAAGATAGGCCTGGTCGGCAAGGGCTGCCAGCGCCGCCTCGGTCGAGAGACGCGCCATGCCGAAATGATTGCGGATCTTGTCGAAGGCCAGGACGGTGCCGGGCGTGCCGATCGCATAACCGACGCGGGCGCCGGCAAGGCCGTAGGCCTTCGAGAAAGTGCGGGTTCGCAGCACGTTCGGCAGGTCGATGAGGTCGGCGATCGGCGGCGTGGAGCCCGCGGGTGCGGTCTCGCAATAGGCTTCGTCCAGCACCAGCAGCGTCGTTTCGGGGAGCGCGCGGGCAAAGGCGGTGATGCTCGCCGCATCCCACCAGCTTCCCATCGGATTGTCGGGATTGGCGAAATAGACGAGCGGGGCGTTCTCCCGCTTGACCGCGGCGAGCAGGCCGTCGAGATCCTCGCGATCATCGACATAGGGCACCGTGACCAGCCGGCCGCCGAAACCGTTGACGTGGAAGCTGAAGGTCGGGTAGCCGCCGAACGAGGTGACGACCGGCATTCCGGGCTCGATGACGAGGCGGACGATCAGTCCGAGCAGGCTGTCGACGCCTTCGCCGATCGCGATGTTTGCCGGCGCGAGCCTAAGA
>DATGWU010000050.1:0-6998 GCA_035299345.1 Rhizobium sp. | reverse complement strand
GAGACGGAACAACGTATCCTGTCCTTTGTCGTTGAAGAGGTAGAGGGCGCGTGCACCGAGCGGATTGCGGACGCCGGGCTCCATGCCATCTTCGACATACTTGGCGACTTCCGGCTTGCGTGCGGCCATTTCCTTGGGGGGATGCCAGGTAGGCCAGGCCTGTTTCCAGGCGATGTAGGCCTCGCCCTGCCACGCAAAGCCCTGCTTACCGACACCAATGCCGTAGCGGATCGCCTTGCCATTCGGCAGGACGTAGTAGAGGAAGCGTTCGCGGGTATCGACGACGATCGTGCCCGCTTTTTCCTTCGTCTGATAGGAAACGACCTGACGGTGGAATTTCTTGTTCACCTTCTCGATCGGGATCGCCGGGAGGGCATAGCCCGCGTCGGTCACTTTGCCGTAGGAATCGCTGAAGATCTTTGCCGTTGCCGTTTCGGTTCCGGACTTGCCGGATTCGGACGTCGTGGAGCAGCCGGTGAGGGCCATCGTGGCCACGAGACCGAATACAGTGAGAGCATTGCGGAGGCGCATGGAGAACTCGTGTTTTGCGGGGATGATGGTCAGCCCAACCATCTTTGAATATGGTTTATTTTGAATTAAGCTGACCTTGGCAAGGGTGCCGTCAGCGCCAAATCTGTTTGGCGCTGCAAAATGACTCGGCATTGTTTTTTTGCAACAGGCCTCTGTTCCCAACGGGCAGTATCAATGACCATTCTTTCGATCGCTGTTAACAACCCGTTAATCGACGGGCGCCAGTCGGAACGGGCACTGCTCGTCCGCCGTGGGGTGCAGGTACTTTTGAGCGACATGCGACAGGCCGTATTGCCCGAGCTTTCGCTGGCGAGTGGTCGGCGTGCAGATCTGGTGAGCCTGTCGGAAAAGGGCGAGCTCTGGATCATCGAAATCAAGTCGTCGATCGAGGATTTCCGCGTCGACCGCAAATGGCCGGATTACAGGGCGCATTGCGATCGCCTGTTCTTCGCCACACATGGCGAAGTACCGCTGGACATCTTTCCGGAGGATTGTGGGCTCCTGCTTTCCGACGGTTACGGCGCGCACATCGTCCGCGATGCGCCAGAACACCGTCTGGCTCCCGCGACCCGCAAGGCAATGATGCTCAATTTCTCCAGGACGGCTGCACAGCGCCTTATGATGGCGGAGTGGGCCGCCTCTCGACAGAGCATCGCATCGTGATCAGTCGTTATTTCGGCGCCCGCTTCGCGAGAATGCGCTGCAGTGTGCGGCGGTGCATGTTCAGTCGCCGTGCTGTTTCAGAGACGTTGCGATCGCAGTTCTCGTAAACCCGCTGGATATGCTCCCACCGGACACGATCGGCAGACATCGGATTTTCCGGCACTTCGGCTTTCTCGCCAGGGCGCTGGGTGAGCGAGTGGTAGATGTCGTCGGCGTCTGCAGGCTTGGCGAGATAGTCGAGCGCACCGAGCTTCACCGCTGTCACAGCGGTGGCGATATTGCCGTAGCCGGTCAGGACCACAATTCGGGTGTCGTCGCGCCGTTCCCTTATCGCCTGAATGACGTCGAGACCGTTACCGTCTCCGAGGCGAAGGTCGACAACCGCGTATTTCGGCGGTGCAGCCTTGGACTTGGCGATGCCCTCGGCAACCGACGCTGCGATGTCAACGGCAAACCCACGCGACTCCATTGCACGCGCAAGGCGACGCAGAAACGGTACGTCGTCGTCGACGATCAAGAGGCTGGGATCGGGTCCGAGCGTGTCGCTTGCTGCCTTGCCCGAGGGGCTCGGAGCGTTGGATGGAGCATTCTCAGTCATGAGCTGACATCCCTGCAGGGGTGTTCTGGTCGAAACTTGTCCTTGCGTTATGGACACTTATGCATGGGCGGTAAAGTCATTTTGTGGCTGCGGTGTCCATCAGGCGCCGCGGCCAGACGATCGAAACTCGGGCGCCCGGCTGGTCGCTGCGATTTTCGAAGCGTAATCTCGCTCCGGAGCGCTCAAGCAGCGTTTTGGCGATGAAGAGGCCGAGGCCGAGGCCGCCGGCGCGATTTTCCCGCGCACGGCTGCTGACATAGGGTTCGCCGATCCGCTGCAGAATGTCCTGCGAGAAGCCTTGACCGTCGTCTTCGATCACGATCGTCACCTTGTCGCTGTCGTGACCGACCGTCACCGTGACCTTGTTTCGAGCGAAATCGAGGGCGTTCTCGACCAGATTGCCGAGACCGTAGAGAATGCCGGCGTTGCGCAGACCGACCGGCTCTGTTGCGCGCTCGGCCTTTTCGACGAGTTCGAGTTTGATTCCGAACTCGCGGTGAGGCGCCAGGACCTCTTCGATCATGGAGGACAGGGGAAGGCGGCTCATGTGCGCCTCGTTTGCCGAGGGCAGCGTCGTCAGGCGTCGCAGGATATCGCGGCAGCGTTCGCTCTGGCTACGCAGCAGATGGACGTCCTCGCCAAATCGTTCGTCTTCGCCGAGCTCCTTTTCCATCTCTCGCGCGACGACGCTTATGGTCGCAAGTGGTGTACCGAGTTCGTGTGCAGCGGCGGCGGCCAGACCGTCGAGCTGGGAAAGGTGCTTTTCCCGTTGCAGGACGAGCTCCGTCGCAGAAAGCGCATCGGCGAGCAAGGAGGCTTCCTGGGAAACACGATAGGCGTAAAAGGCCGCAAAACCCATCATTGAGGCGATGCCGAACCAGGTTCCGACCTGCATCACCGGCAGGATTTTCAGTGTCTCACCCGCGTACCATGGAAGCGGATAGGGCGAAAAGGCGAGAGCGGTGATGGTCGCCATGGCGAGCGTCAAGAGCGCGAGGGAGTGTCTTGGCGGCTGCGACGCGAATGAGATGATGACAGGCACACAGATCAAGGGGGAGAAGGGGTTCGCCAGACCTCCCGTGATGAAGAGAAGCGCGCCAAGCTGTAGCAGATCGAGTCCGAGCACCGCGAAGGCAGAGAGCGGCTCCAGCCGATGGGTCGAAGGGAATGCTGCAGCAAGCAAGGCGTTGGCGGCTGCGAGTGCTCCGATCAGCAGTACGCAAGCGAGCACGGGTAACGGGAACTGCAGCCAGAAAGCGACGATGAGCACGGTAACGGTCTGTCCCAGCACTGCGACCCACCGCAGCCGCACGAGTGTTTGCAGCCGCAGCCGTCGGCTGGATGGCGCCATTAGGGTTTCGATGTCAGCCCCGACCATTTTCTTCGCCTTCGGTTTCTCGTCTTTGTCGTTCGTGCTCTACGTACCACGGGGTTTTGCCCGTGTCGTTGCCTCTGCCTCCTCGGGGTTCTCCGGCCAAGGATGCTTTGGATAGCGACCTCTCATATCGGCGCGCACGTCCTTCCACGAGCCGGCCCAGAACCCCGGCAGGTCGCGGGTCGTTTGGATCGGTCTGTGTGCAGGAGAGGTCAGCTCGAGCAATAACGGCAGCTTGCCACCGATCGTAGGGTGCTGGCGAAGCCCGAAAAGTTCCTGGACGCGCATCGACACTTTCGGTTCGTCACCGTCGTAATGAATCGGATGGTTCTGTCCGGTCGGCGCGCGAAAATGGGTCGGCGCCAGTCGATCGAGGTCACGCAGCATGCCATGCGGGACCAATGTACGCAGGCCCTCGATCAGGCCGCCGGGATCGATCTGATCGAGACCGAGCACGCCGCGCTGGAAAGGCGTGAACCATTCATCGAGCCGCGCAGCCAGCGCGTCATCGCCGACATCCGGCCACGGCTCCCCCAACGTCCGATGCAGAAAGCCGATCCTCTGGCGCAACTGCGTGCCTTCCTTCGAGAAGGGAAGGGCGTTGATTCCGGTTTGCCGCACGCCGGCGGCGAGGGCATCGGCCGCCGCTTCGCCCGAAGGCTTCGGTAAGGGTGACTCCTCCAGGAGGATCGCGCCAAGTCGAACGACCCGTCGGGCGCGAACCTTACCGCTCCCAGCATCGAAGAAGCATTCCTGGCTGCGTCTGATTGTGTCCGCGAGTTGCTCCTCGACGTCGGCACGGCTGACCTCTGCCGCGGCGAGAACCCGTCCCTGTGCCGCCCGTCCCGTAAGATCGGCGATGACCAGCATTTGCGCGCCCGCAAGTCCTTCGGTATCCGGGATTTCCGCCCCGCGCCCGTTCGCCATGACGAAGCGGCCACGCCCGCCACGCTGCAGGGCCACACGGTCGGGAAAGGCGTGGAGTAACAGCTGACCGGCGGTCGCGGACTTATCGGCGCGTGCTTTGCCTTCGACTTTCCCCGCGATCCGGGTTGCGAGCTTTCGTGCTGCCGCGGCACGTGTTCCACCATCTGCGGCAAACCCGCGCAAACGCTCATCGAGGTCGATGCCGGCTCCACCCAGCCCCTGTTCGGTGAGAAGAAGCGCAAGCATGGCCGCCTGACGGGCGTGCCCGCTGACGGCGGCCGCAACCACCATCGCCGCGAGGCGCGGTGGCAGACCGATTTCACGCATCGTCCGCCCCTTCGTGGTCAATCGTCCCTGCTGATCAAGCGCTTCGAGCAGGGTCAGCATCGCGCGTGCTTCCTGGAGGGCGGCGGCCGGAGGAGGGTCGAGGAAGGAAAGCATGGCGGGGTCGTGGACGCCCCAGTGAATCATGTCGAGAAGGAAGCCAGAGAGATCGCTCGCCAGAATCTCCGGCGGAGTGAAGGCGGGAAGGGCGGCTGTCTGTCCGGCATGCCAGAGACGGATTGCGATTCCGGGCTCTGTTCGGCCGGCGCGTCCTGCTCTCTGGTCCGCCGACGCGCGCGAGACGCGAACGGTTTCGAGCCGGGTGATTCCCGTTGCGGCCTCGAAGACGGGAAGCCGCTGCAGCCCGCTATCGATCACGACCCGCACGCCATCAATGGTAATCGAGGTTTCGGCGATCGACGTGGCAAGAACGACCTTGCGGGTGCCCGGACGGGCCGGCCGTATCGCTTCATCCTGCTCCTTCTGCGTTAGGTTGCCGTAAAGAGGTGTTACGAAGACGCCGGCTCCCAAGCGTCCCTCGAGCCGCTGCGCAACGCGACGAATCTCCGCTTGTCCGGGGAGAAAGGCGAGGATCGAGCCTGCCTCCGAGGCGAGCGCATCGAAGATCGCGTCCGTGACTGCATCTTCGGTGCGCACGCCCCCGACGCGGTCGCGATAGCGCACGTCGACCGGGAAGCTGCGCCCCTCGCTGACGATCACGGGGGGATTGCCGAGCAGATCGGCAATCCGCGCCGTGTCGAGCGTTGCCGACATCACCAGGATGCGCAGATCCGGGCGTAAGGCCGATTGCGTGTCGAGCGTCAGCGCCAGGCCGAAATCGGCATCAAGCGAACGTTCGTGAAACTCGTCGAAGAGGACGGCCGCCACGCCGCCGAGCTCCGGATCGTCGAGGATCATCCGGGCAAACACACCCTCCGTCACCACCTCGATCCTTGTGTGCGCGGAGACGCGATTGTCGAGACGCATGCGATAGCCGACGGTCTCGCCGAGCGGTTCGCCCAACAGTTCGGCCATGCGTCCGGCTGCGGCTCTGGCGGCCAATCGCCGTGGCTCGAGGAGAATGATGCGCCCGTCGGCCCGCCAGGAGCTTTCGAGGAGATGCAACGGAACGACCGTCGTCTTGCCGGCGCCGGGTGGTGCCGAAAGCACGGCGCGTCCGGCCGCGGAGAGAGCCGCGTCGACCTCGGCGAGTACATTGCAGATCGGCAGTGAAGGCAGTCTTGAGATCATATGTCGTTGACGTCTGTTTGGATGAGCGCGCACCCGCTCGGCCGGTCCGTCGCCTCTGCTCTAGAACACGCTTTGTCCGGACTCCAGTTTTTTCCGGACGTGATCAGATTCACGTGAAACGCCCTTGCCCTGCGTCAGGTCTTGCCGCGAGAGGCATATTCATAGGCGAGCATGGCGCCGGCGAGGTCTTCGAGCGCCGCGCCGACTGACTTGAAGAGCGTGATCGCCGATCCGCTGCTACGGCCTTTCGCCTCACCGCGCACGAGTTCCGCCAGCTCGGCCTGTATGTCGCTTTCGCTGATGAAGCCTGCTTTGAGCGGCTGGACGAGATCGCCGCCTTCGGTGAGCGCCCCGGCTCGCGTATCGACGAAGATCTCGGCGCGGCTGACCGCTTCGTCGTCGCTTTCCCGCATTGACGGCTTGAAGGCTCCGACAAGATCAAGGTGAGCGCCGGGCTTCAGCCATGTACCCCGGATCAGAGGTTCATTGGACAATGTGCAACAGGAGATGAGGTCAGCGCTTCGGCTGGCGGCCTCGAGGTCGGTCGCGACCGCTGCGTCGTAACCCAGTGCACGCGCCTCGTCCACGATCGCGGCGGCTTTTTCGCCGCTACGGCCCCAGACCCGGAAGCGCTTGAGCGGGCGGGTCACGGCATGCGCCTGTATGAGATTGAGTGAAAGCCGCCCCGTTCCCACGACGAGCATCTCCTCCGCGTCCTCCCGCGCGAGATAGCGGGCAGCAAGTGCCGAGGTCGCGGCGGTCCGCCGTGCCGTAAGCTCGCCGCCCTCGATGACCGCAAGCATCTCTCCGGTCCGGCCGGAGGAGAGGAGATAGGTACCGAAGATCGCCGGCAGGGATCGCAGATGGTTGTCCGGGAAAACAGACAGCAGCTTCACCCCTATATACTCTCCGGGGATCCAGGCCGGCATAATCAGGAGGGTCGCGTCCCGTTCCCCGGGCACGGCGACATCCAGGTGATGGCGGACAGGGACTACGCATCCGCCGGCAAAGATTCGCTCGATTGCGCCGATCAGTTCGGGCCAGGGCAGGGCGCGGCTCGTCTGTTGTTCGTCCAGAACCAGCATGATTTCACTCCGTTCAATAAGCTAGCCGGACACTATCAATGGGGTCTTGGGTGAGAAAGGGGGGTATGTGTTGAGATGGTTATGATGTGCGTTGTGTCGGGGTTGGGTGTTGGGTTTGTTTTTTGCGGCGTGGTGTTAGGAAAATGGAAAATAGTGTTGTTTTTCAGGTAGTTGGAAATTTCTTTGAAAAAATCCGTAGTGGTGTGTTGACTTGATTGAGGGGGTAGGATTATACATCCGCTCA